>NZ_JBEPAK010000020.1:0-44397 GCF_040298565.1 Kitasatospora sp. NPDC001539
GCCGCCCCGGCCGGGCATGCGGCCTCGCGGCCGTTCCGGGCCGGGCGGCTGGGCCGCCCAGGGATGCTTCACCACTGGAAGCCGGGAGGTGCGCAGACCCGTTCGCTGCCGCGCGGTGGCTGGTGGCCGGCGGGGGGAAGCTTTACGCACCTTGCCGGGCCGGGGCCCGCGTCGGGCAAGGACGGGGGGCCACTCGGTCACATTGCGGTCAGGCCCAAAAGCCCTGACCGAGTTCGCAGCAGCTTACGGCCCCCCGACCATGCCCGACCCCAACCCCGCAAGGACACCGCCCAAAGCTTCCCCCCGCCAGCCGTGGTCAGGCGCCCGCCCGCCGCGCCTGCGCCGCCAGACACAGCAGCTCCTCAAGGCTCAGCCACCCTTCGGCGATGCCCTCCAGGCGGACCACCGGCCTGCCTTGGGCGTCGGTGTCGGCAATCGCCCGGAGGGCGGTGCGCTCCACACCGCACAAGCCCAGCAGTCCGTTCAGCTCGTCCGCCGTCCGCCGCGCAGCTCTCCACCCGGCCGCGTAGTCCACGCCCGGCAGCCACACCCACGAGTCCGGGTCGAGGCTCGCCGCCAACTCCGCACCGAAGTCGTCGTCCCCGTCCAACAGCGCTTCAACTCCCTTGATCCGCAACCGAAACAGCTCATCCGTGCACGGACATGCCGAGGAGCCCGATACCATCGGCATCGGGTTCCGACCCACCGGACCACCCCATCCCCGCCAAGGTCACGGGGTGGTCCGGCACGTCTTCAGTTGTTCCTGATCAAGTCAGGCCTTACCGGGCAACGCCGGCCCCTTCGGGTCACACCGAAGATTCGCCGATACAGCACCGCCTCACTCAGGCCGACCAGCGGATCGTCCTCCGGTCCTGTCCAGGTAGATCCGTTGCATCAGGTCCGTCCGGCAGCCCTCAAGGAATCCCGGCTCAGCGCACCACTGCGCCACATCCCTGTACACGGCTCGGCGTCCCGGCGAGATGACGCGCACCAGCCAGGCGAACTGGCCGTCCAGGAGCCACCAGGTCGAGGCCCGGTCCCACCACGTCCGCAGGTACCGCATCACTGGGCTGTCCTGAGGGCGAGGGGATACAGCCGGACCACCGTCGGGGTCAGGTCAAGGAAGGCCAGCGCCCGCACCTCTCCGTGCGTCGCGAGCCGGTGCCCGATCGCCTGCACCGACGACGGTCCGAACAGCTCCGCAAAGTACCCCTGTTGGTCCGGACTGAGCGGCAGCGCACTCAACGTCTTCAGAAGCGCGGCCATCGCATCCGGCAACTGGCTGAACCGCGCGGGCGCCGTCACCCCCCGGACCTCCACGATCACGGGGAACGGGTACACGACGGCTCCTCCCGTCTCCGGATCCTTGGCTGCCAGGGCCAGGTCCGCGCCCGGTCCGCCGCCTACATGAACGAGCACGTCTTCCCGCTACTGCGGCAGACCTACACCGAAGACGTCCGCCGCGCGCTGTGCGAGGCGGCTGCTGAGCAGACTTACCTGCTCGGGTGGATGGCCTACGACAACGGCGAGCACGGACCGGCCCAGCGGTACCTGATCCAGTCCCTCCGTCTGGCCGAGGAGTCCGGAAACGTGGCGCTCGGCGCCCACGTGCTCGCCGGCATGGCCGATCAGGCCACACTGCTCGGCCACCCGGACGAGGGCCGTCGACTCGCCCAGGCCGGACGTGCAGGGCTGTCCAAGACCCCCGAATCGGACGCGTGCCTGGCCGACCTCTGGGCCCTCGAAGGCCGTGCACTCGCCAAGCTCGGCGAGAAGCGCGCCGCGGCTCACGCGATCGTCGCCTCGGAGCAGGCCTACGAGAACGTCCAGCTCGACAACGAGGCGGAGTGGGCCCGGTTCATCGACCCCGCCTACCTCAACGGCGAGCACGCGCACACCTTCCAGGACATCGGCGACGCCGCCGAGTCTGAGAGGTACGCCCGCCTGTCGATCGACCACGCCCGCGCCCAGAAGCGGGCCCGTCGCGGAGCGATGTCCCAAGCGGCCCTCGCGGTGTCCCACCTTCAGCGGCGGGACCTCGAAGCCGCACACGCGGCCGGGCTGCGAACCCTCACTCTCACCAGTCAGGTCAAATCGTCCCGGGCGATTGAGGCCGTCCAGAACCTCAAGCAGCAGATGGTCCCGTTCGGTCGCCACGCCCTGGTGGCAGACTTCAACGACCGGGCCCGGGAACTGCTCGCCGCTTGAGACAGTCGATGACGAGACGGGGCCTTTTCCAATTTGGGAGAGGGCCCCGTTGCCTCGTACCCAAGCCATCGGATGCCTACTTGCAACGACGTACCAGCTTGGACCGCGCGACCGGCAACCCCACTACCCGGCCCGCCCCACACCCTTAAAGACCGCGGTAAGAGCCCTTGCATCCTCGGGATCACTCTTGCGCAGGACAAATACCTTGATCATCACAAATGCAGTAGGGCCCAAAACCAAAGCCATCGCCCAAAAGTTTTGCGATATTCCGAAGTAGATTGCTGCCCCAATTGAGATAATCGCAATTATAGACCCGATAAAAAGTCCAATAGCGGCCAGCCGGTGCTTTCTCTGACCCTCCTGCTCGATTCGCCGCTGTTCGAGAATTCTAAGGTCATGCTCGCGAACTAGCTGGGGCTCAAGCGCTGCAAGTGCCGCCTGGAAAGTTTCAATCGGCAGACCCGCCCACGCCTTGGCAATTTCGAGAGCCAACGGGAAGTCAGGGCGCCCTTGCTCTAGCACGACTCCCCCTAACTTTTATGCTTTCCAGCCGGCCAAGGGACCTCGCCACCCTCAGGCCAGCCCTCATGAGTAGGCGGGCTTCCGTCTGCCTCAGGCCTTCCAGGAGCCGGGGAGTCCGGCGGTGACCCAAGCCTAATAAAAAGCCTTGTCAGCCCGTCATGAATCCGGAGAGAAGCCGCATCCGCGTCCGGCCCCACGGGGATGGTCGGTACATCAAAACCATCTCTGCCAGAATTACTATACAATTCGCGGCGGACTTCTTCCGAAAGCTCCGGAAGGGGAGGCAACGGGGGGTTCGCCACAAGCAATTTTTCCGCCTCTAGATCAGCCTCCGCAAGATGCGCTCTGCGATGGCTCAAGCCCCGCACAAGAAGTACGGCGGAAGCCGACACGAGGAAGGAAGCAACGGCCACGCTCCATGGTTCCATAGCCAGCTCCTTAAATGCCTCACACATCTCATCGTAGGAGCTTTGCCACCAGCCATCTAGTCACCGCACACAAAGTAACGGATCGGCCGAGCGGAAGTGCACAGCGTAGGCAGTGCACCCGGTAGCCTCTCGACTCGCGCCCCACTCCCTAAAGCCCTGCCTCGGCGGGCCGAGACAGGGCTTTAGGTGTCGGTTTGTCAGGCTGCAGTGGCTGCCTTCGCAGGGGTTTGCGCCGGGCTGGGGGCCAGCTCGTCCAGCAGGTCACCCGTCGGGTTGTTATACGCCGTGCGGTCGATGATGCCCTCACGGGCGGCAACGATGATCGGCGTTACAACTTGACCGGCGACGTTGGTCGCGGTGCGCATCATGTCCAGGATCGGGTCGATGGCGAGCAGCAGGCCGACGCCCTCCAGCGGCAGGCCCAGGGTGGACAGGGTCAGCGTCAGCATGACGATCGCGCCGGTCAGGCCCGCGGTGGCGGCCGAGCCGACCACCGAGACGAAGGCGATCAGGACGTAGTCCTTGATGCCGAGGTCGATGTTGTAGACCTGGGCGACGAAGATCGCGGCGACGGCCGGGTAGATCGCGGCGCAGCCGTCCATCTTGGTGGTGGCGCCGAACGGAACGGCGAAGGAGGCGTACTCGCTGGGGACGCCGAGGCGCTCGGTGACGCGGCGGGTGACCGGCAGGGTGCCGACCGAGGAGCGCGAGACGAAGGCCAGCTGGATCGCGGGCCAGGCGCCCTTGAAGAAGTGCAGCGGGTTGAGGCCGGCGGCGAAGCGCAGCAGCAGCGAGTAGACGACGAACAGCACCAGCGCGCAGCCGACGTAGATGTCGAGGGTGAGCGTGGCGAAGGGCTTGAGCAGGTCCCAGCCGTACTTGGCGACGGACTTGCCGATCAGGCCGAGGGTGCCGAGCGGGGAGAGCCGGATGACCCACCACAGGGCGGTCTGGGTCAGCTCCAGCACGGACTCGCTGAGCTTGAGGACGGGCTCAGCCTTGGCACCGAGCTTGATGATCGCGGCGCCGACCACGACCGCCATGAAGACGATCTGCAGGACGTTCACCTTGACGAAGGCGTCGACGATGTTGGTCGGGAAGATCCCGGTCAGGAAGTCGATCCAGCTGCCCTGGGAGTCGAGCGCCTTGAGGCCCTCGGTCTTCAGGTTGGTGCCCTGGCCCGGGTTGGTCAGCAGGCCCAGGCCCAGGCCGATGGCGACCGCGATCAGCGAAGTGATCATGAACCAGAGCAGGGTGCGGGTGGCCAGGCGCGCCGCGTTGGTGACGCCCCGCAGGTTGGCGACGCTCACCACGATCGCGGTGAACACCAGCGGCGGCACGGCCAGCTTCAGCAGCTGGACGAAGATCTTGCCGATCGTCTCCAGGGTGGTGGCCAGCCAGGAGATGTCGGCGGCGCGGGCCAGGTAGCCGAGGGCGACGCCGAGCACGAGGCCGGCGACGATCTGCACCCAGAACGGCGTCTTGCGGATGCGGGTGAGCACGGACGGCGACGAGGTCGCCTCGGGCGCTGTGGACATGGGGGTGCGACTCCGGGGGAGGGCGTTGCTGACGGTGGGGTGTGGGCTGAGCAGGCGGCACGGCAGGGGGCCGGACGGGAGAGGTCGCGGACCCCGTTCAGGGGCGTGCCGCCGAGATACAGCTCGAGCCGGCACGGGGCGTGGCGCGACAACGGCGCGGGCTGTCCACAGCACCGGTCAGAGCGCACGGGCGGGCGGCGCCGGGCAGCGGGCCCGGGCCGTGCATCCGCAGTGCGTCTGAGGTGGTCACGGCCGATACGTTAGCAGTAAAGGTTTGAGATGTTCAAAGTAGTTGTTTGAGATCGGGCGACAACCGGCCACCCCTCGCCGGCGATCTCCGGACACGAACGAACCTGACGCCCCATCAGTTCTGATCCCGGGGCGGATTGACCGGGCGCAGTTATACGTATAACCTTCCGGTGTCCCCGCCCCCTCCCCTGCCCTGACCGGGAGAACACCACCGATGGGCTACCTCGCCCTGCTCCGCGCCCCGCACGTCACCCGACTCCTGCTCGGCACCCTGCTCGGCCGCCTGCCCGCCGGTATGACCGCCCTGGTGATCGCCCTCGCCCTGCGCGAGGCCGACGTCCCGTACAGCCGGATCGGGCTGGCCACCGCCGCCTACGCGATCTCCGCCGCCGTCGGCGGGCCGGTGCTCGGACGGATCGTGGACCGCACCGGCCAGCCGCGCGTCCTGCTGGTCTCCGCCGTGGTGGCCGGCGGGGGGTACGCGCTGCTCGCCCTCGCCCCGGCCTCCCCGCTCGCCGCGCCGCTCGGCGCCGCCGTCGCGGGCCTCGCCATGCCCCCGTTGGAGCCCTGCCTGCGCTCGCTCTGGCCGGACGTCGTCGACGAGGAGCAGCTCGACACCGCCTACGCCTTCGACTCCGCCTCCCAGCAGGTCCTCTACGTCGCCGGACCGCTGGCCGTCGCCGGGATCTCCGGCCTGTTCAGCCCCGTCGCCGCACTCTGGGTGGCCGCCGGGCTCGGACTGGCCGGCGCGCTGATCGTGGCCACCGCCGGACCGGCCCGCGACTGGCGCGCCCCCGCCCGTGGGCACTCCGCCGGACTGCTCGGTCCGCTGCGCTCCCCCGGCCTGGTGCTGCTGCTGATCGGGCTGGCCGGCGCCGGCTGGGCGGTCGGCGCCCAGAACGTGCTGTTCATCGCCTACGCCGAGCGGCACGCCGACGGGCTGCCGGGTGGCGGCGGCACGCTGCTGGCCCTGGCCGCGCTCGGCGGCCTGCTCGGCGCGCTGGCCTACGGCGCCGTCAACTGGCGCCGGACCACCGCGACCCGCACCTGGATGATGGCCCTCGCGATGGCCGCCTCCTACCTTCCGCTGGTGGCACTGCCCGGCCCGTACCCGATGGCCGCGCTGGCCTTCCTCTCCGGGATCGTGCTCGCCCCGCTGCTGGCGGCCGCCTTCGTGCTGGTCGCCGAACTCGCGCCGACCGGGACGGTCACCGAGGCCTTCGCCTGGCTGGTGACCCTGTTCGCCACCGGCAACTCGCTCGGCTACGCCGTCTCCGGCCACCTCGCCGAGGGCTCGCTCCGCTCGGTGGCCCTCTGCGCGGCCGGGGGAATCGCACTCGGCGGCCTGCTGCTGTTCGCCGCCCGGGGCTCGTTCCGCACCACCCCGGTCACGGCGGCGCCGCAGCCCGTCCCGGTGGGCTGAGCGGCCCCCACGAGCGACTGCGCCCGCCGGGGGTCTGGCCCGGCGGGCGCAGTCCTGTCAGCCGGGGACGGCGACGGCCCCCTGGCGTCCCCGCGAACGCTCACGCCACGGCTCAGCGCGCCATCGGCGACAGCCGGGTCCGCAGGGACAGCCGGGTCAGCCAGGTCCGCAGGGCCGGCAGGTCAGCCGGGACAGCCGGGTCCGCAGAGCCAGTCGGGCCAGCCGGGTCATCTGCCCGACCGACCAGGACGACGCACCACCCGGCGAGGTGCTCAGCGCGCAGCCGGGGCGGTCGAGGAGCGCAGCACCAGGGAGGTGGCCAGCGGCGCGACCGGCTCCACCCGCTCCCCGCGCAACAGCCCGGCCAGGGCGGCGGCACCCGCCCGGCCCAGTTCCTCGCCCGGCAGGTCCACGGTCGTCAACGGCGGCGCGAGCAGTCCGGAGACCGCGACGTTGTCCATGCCGACCACGGAGAGGTCGTCCGGCACCCGCAACCCCCGCTCGGCGGCGGCCTGGTAGACCCCGGAGGCGACCACGTCGTCGTCGCAGATCACCGCGCGCGGACGGTCCTCCCGTTCCAGCAGCTGACCCGCGACGCTCCGCGCAGCGGCGTACCCCTCGTTCAGACTGACCCCCAACTCGAGGACGTCCAGGCCGAGTTCGCGCACCGTCTGCTCGAAGGCCGCCTGCCGGACCCGGAAGGTGTACGCGGCGTGGGTGGAGCGCAGGTGGCCGATCCTGCGGTGGCCGAGGGCGGCCAGGTGCTCGACGGCCGCGCGCATGCCGCCCGCCACGTCGAGCTCGACGGTCGGCCGCGCCCGGTCGGTGCCGGGATCGGCATCCAGGAAGACGGCGGGGGTGTCGGCGGGCAGCTCGCCCAGCTGGCTGTCGTCCGGGGAGCAGATCAGCAGGCCGTCGAAGCGCCCGGCGGTGGCGGCCTCGGCGAGCGTGGCGCTGCCCCAGCCCGAGCTGACCACGACCGCCAGCCCGTGCCGGCCGGCCTCGTGGTGGACGCCCTCCAGCACCCGGCCGAAGAACGGTCCCTGGAGGTTGGGCACGGCCAGCATGATCATTCCGCTGCGGCCCAGCCGCAGCTGGCGCCCGGCCGCCTGCGGGCGGTAGCCGAGGCTGCGGGCTGCCTCCCGGACCCGCTGGCGGGTGGCCTCGGAGACCCGCCGCCCGGCCTCGGCGCCGGAGAAGACCAGCGAGACGGTCGCCTGCGAGACCCCGGCGAGCCGGGCCACGTCCCGCCCGGTGGGGCGGCGTACGGGAGCCGGCCACGTCCCGGCCCCGCTCCCGCCGGGCCGGTCACGGTCACCGGGCCGCTCGTCGTCAGCGGGCCGCTCGGCGGCGGCACGGGAACCGGCAGCACGGGAACCGGCGGCACGGGAACCGGCGGCACGGGAACCGGCGATGTCGGAATCGGCGACGTCGGAATCGGCGGAGCGGGGATCAGCGGGCGGCACGGGCGGGCGGCGGCGCTGCGAGCCGGGTCAGTTCCGGCCTGCGGTGGCCGCGCGGGTCGCGTCGTCCACCGCGTCCTCGGCGGCGTTCTGCGCGGCGATCCGCTCGGCGGTGCGGCTGCGCAGCCCGGCGACCTTGGAGGAGATCTGCGAGGACATCTCGTCGCGCTGCTTGCTCAGCAGCACGTAGCTCAGCGGCGCGGAGGCGACCGCGGCCAGCAGGAACAGGAAGATCACTCCGGCCTCGCCGCTGACCGGGATGACCTGGAAGTGCCCGAGCAGCAGGGCCACCAGCAGGCAGCCCAGGAAGATGCTGACCCGCATGGAGGTGTAGCGGAGCGTGGCGTGCGACTTCTGCGGGCCGTTGCTGCTCACTGGGACACTTCCTTCTCGTTTCGGGCCGGCGGGTCCTCCAGTCAAGCATGCCTGACGGCGGGAGCGGGTCAGGGGTCCGCCGTACCCGGCTGCCGCGGCCGTCCGGCGGGCCGGATCAGCGCAGGTCGAGCCACATGGTGATGTCGTCGCGGTCGTCACCGGGAGCGACCCGGATCGCGGCCGGCACCCGGCCGACCTCGCGGTAGCCGCTGCGGGCGTAGAAGTGCTCCAGGCCCATGCCGCCGCGCGCCGTCAACCGCAGCGATTCCAGACCCCACTCCCGGGCGACCCGCTCGGCCTCGGCGAGCAGCCGGGCGCCCAGGCCGAGGCCCTGGTGGTCGGGGTGCACCATGACCCGCTTGAGCATCCGCCAGTGCGCCATCGGCTCGAACCGCATCGACGCGAAGACCAGCATCCCGACCAGCCGGCCGGTCGCGCTGTCGTGCGCGACCAGCAGCCGGTCGGGGCCGTCCGGGGCGATCCCGGCGAACTGGCGGTCGGCGGTGTCCCAGACCTCGTCCTCGGTGACCGGCGCCACGAAGCCGACCGCGCCGCCGGCGTTGGTCACGTCGGTCCACAGCCGGACGACGGCGGTGCGCAGATCGGGGTCGAGCTTCGGGTCCAGGGTGAAGGTGAGCGCCATGATGCGGAGCCTAGACCTCCGATCGAACACACCGGCGAACAGCCCGCACGACCGGACGGACACCGTTCACCGGACGGACACCGTTCACTGGACTGGTGCCCACGACCAGGCGCCCACCACCGGCAGGCCGCAGCCCTACGGCAGTGCGGCCACCGCTCGCTCCGCCGGGCGTCCGGTGCGCAGCGCCAGGCAGAGCCCGACCGCGACCGCGCACAGCGCGCCGGCGCCGTACCAGGTGAGGTCGTAGTTCCCGAGCGCGTCGCGGGCCAGGCCGGCCAGCCCGGCGACGACGGCCGCGCCGATCTGGTGGGCGGCCAGCACCCAGCCGAAGACGATCGGGGCGTCCTCGCCGAAGTGGCGGCGGCACAGCGCGACGGTCGGCGGCACGGTGGCCACCCAGTCCAGGCCGTAGAAGACGACGAAGGCGGTGATGGGCGGCTCGAGCGAGCCGGCGAGCAGCTGCGGCAGCAGGAGCAGCGACATGCCGCGCAGCCCGTAGTAGACGGTGAGCAGGAGCCGGGAGTCGACCCGGTCGGTGAGCCAGCCGCTGAACACGGTGCCGGCCACGTCGAACAGGCCGATGAGGGCGAGCAGGCCGGCGGCGGTGGTGACCGGCATGCCGTGGTCGTGCGCGGCCGGGATGAAGTGGGTGCCGACCAGGCCGACGGTGGTGGCGCCGCAGATCGCGAAGGAACCGGCCAGCAGCCAGAACTGCCGGGTGCGGGCGGCGTCGCGCAGGACCCGCAGCGAACGGGCCAGGGCGCGGCCGCCGTTGGCGGGGGCGGGTGGCGCCTCGGTCGCGCCGTACGGGAACAGGCCGATGTCCGCGGGCCGTTCGCGCATCAGCAGCAGCACGGGCACGGCGACGGCGCAGGCGGCGAGCGAGACCACGACCACGGCGGCGCGCCAGCCGTGGTGCTCGACCAGCCAGGCGCCGACCGGCAGGAAGACCAGGTTCCCCGCCGCTCCGGCGGCCGTCAGCACCCCGGTGACGAAGCCCTGACGGGCCTGGAACCAGCGGCCGGTGATGGTGGTGGCGAAGGCGCCGGCCATCGAGCCGCTGCCGAGGCCGACCAGCACGCCCCAGCAGAGCACCAGTTGCCAGGGCTGGCGCATCAGCATGGTGAGTCCGGCGCCGACCGAGATGGTCAGCAGGGCGCAGACCACCACCAGGCGCACGCCGAACCGGTCCATCAGGGCGGCGGCGAAGGGCGCGGTGAGGCCGTAGAGGGTGAGGTTGACGGAGGTGGCGCTGGAGATCGTCCCGAGCGACCAGCCGAACTCGTTGTGCAGGGCGTCCATCATCAGGCTGGGCGTGGAGCGGAAGCCGGCCGAGCCGAGCAGGACGAGCAGGGCGACGCCGGCCACCACCCAGGCGTAGTGCACCCGGGGGCGCTTGGCGGGAACGGGCCGGTCGGCCAAGGGCTCGTCGGAAACAGGCCGGTCGGCCTCGGACCGGTCGGAAACGGCCCGATCGGCCTCGGCCCGGTCGGAAACGGCCCGGTCAGGACCGGGACGGTCAGGAGCAGTGGGGGCGGGGACGCTGCGTTCGGTCACGGGGACGAGTGTCCCGAGCGGCCGGCGCCCGGACGAGTGGCCTGAATGACAGCTTTCGCAAGGATCGGGCCACGACTCCGGCGTACCCTGGCCCGGAGCCACCCACCGCCGGAAGGACAGGACATGGCGCACTTGGTCGCGGTACTCGCGCTGGAGGGCGTGATCGCCTTCGAACTCGGCATCCCCGCCCGGATCTTCGGCAGCGCGAGGGACGGCGACGGGCAGCCGCTCTACGAGGTGGCCACCTGCACGGTGGACGGCGGCCCGGTCGGCACCAGCACGGACTTCCGGATCGCCGTCGACCACGGCCCCGAACTGCTGGAGCGGGCCGACACCGTGGTGGTGCCGGCCTCCCGCGACACCTCCCCGAGCGTGGTCGACGCCGCCTTCACCCCCGAACTGGCCGCCGCGCTGCGCCGGATCCGGCCGGGCACCCGGCTGATGTCGATCTGCACCGGCTCCTTCCTGCTGGCCGCGGCCGGTCTGCTCGACGGCCGGCCGGCCACCACCCACTGGAGCTACACCGACCGCTTCGCCCGGATGTACCCGCAGGTGAAGTTGGATCCGGACGTGCTCTACACCGACGACGGCGACGTCCTCACCTCCGGCGGAGTGGCCGCCGGGGTGGACCTCTGCCTGCACGTGGTGCGCCGCGACCACGGCAGCGCGGTGGCCAACGCGGTGGCCCGCAGCTGCCTGGTGCCGCCGTGGCGGGAGGGCGGCCAGAAGCAGTACGTCGAGGCCCCGAGCCCGGTGGAGACGGGCGTCCTCAGCACCACCGCCGTCCGCGCCTGGGCGCTGGAGCACCTGGACGAGCCGCTGTCGCTGCGCCAGCTCGCCGACCGGGCGGGCATGAGCGTACGGACCTTCACCCGGCGGTTCCGGGAGGAGACCGGCGCCAGCCCGGGCCAGTGGATCACCACCCAGCGCACCGAGCGGGCCCGCCAGCTGCTGGAGCGCACGGACCTGACGATCGACCAGGTGGCCCGGGAGTCCGGGTTCGGCACCGCCGCGTCGCTGCGGATGCAGCTGCGCGGCCGCCTGGACGTCGCGCCGAGCGCCTACCGGCGCACCTTCCGGACGGTGCCGGCCGGCGGCACCGGGCCGGCCGTGCGACGCGCTTCCTGAGTGACGCCGGGGAAAGGACGGACGGGTGGCCGGAAGTGAACGCTTCCCGGTCGCACCCGGACGGCAGCCGGCCGCGCGCACCCCCAGCGCGGCGCGGCGGGCCACCGTCCGATCGCGACGCGCGGGCCGCGAGCCCGCGCCGGGCCCTCCGCACTCGCCGAGGAACGGCCCGCGACCGGCAGCCCACGGCCCCTTCTGCTGACGCGTTCCCCCTGGACAGCAGCACCGTGGCGGCGGACGGACTTCCCTCGGCGTCCCCTCGCAACGGAGAGCCGCACCCAAGCGTGATCAGTCGGATACGTCACGTCAATGGGTAGTCCGAAATTCGGAATGGTTGCGTCACCTTTCGGCCGGTGATCAGCACCGGCCGACTACCGTGCCGAAAGCCGTTATTGCGCCAAAGCCGCCCAGTCCGCGCCCGCCAACGGGTCCGCCGGGCGCGCATCGGCACCGATCTCGCACCACACCCGCTTGCCCGTACCGTCCGGGTGCCAGCCCCAGCGTTCGCAGAGCAACTCGACCAGTTCCAGACCCCGGCCGTTGGTGGCGTCCTCGTCCGCGCCCGCGTGCCGCGGGGCCGGGGCCGTCCGGCTCGCGTCGGCCACCTCCACCCGCAGCGGGCCGGCCGGACGGGGCTGCGCCGCGTCACCGGCCATCGGCAGGCAGAGCCGCAGCACGGCCGGACAGCCGGTGTGCACCACGGCGTTGGTCACCAGCTCCGAGACCACCAGCACCACCGTCTCGGCCATCGGCGCGTCCGGGTCCACACCGTGGTTCAGCAGCCGCGAGCGCACCCACCGACGGGCCCGGCCGACCTCGGCGGGGTCCGCCTGCACCGCAAGCTGTACCTGAAGAACCTGCACCGCTCCACCACCCGCACTCGCAGTTCGGCCGTCGTCCCGATCGGGCCGGGTCGGGCCCGGATCGACCGGCCGACGGCCCTCGCACATCGCCCGTTGCCACCCGGGCCCGGCCGGGTGCTCGCCGACCCGTCCGCCCGGCGCCCACTCGTCCGCGCCAACTCGCCGGCCGCGCAGCGGCGCGACACGAATACGCCTCAGGATGGGTGGGCGGACGGACGGCAGCAAGGGCTTCGGGCATATTCCGGCGATCGGGGGACGGGGCAGTGCATACTGTCCCGTTCATTCTCGCGAGCCTCGCACCGGCGCTCGCCCGGCCCGGTCCGACCGGCCGTCACCCGGGGCGCCTCCGCCGGTCCGCCGCGGACACGCCCTGGCGGGAACCTACCGCCGGACGACCCCCGCGCCCGGCCCGCCACTCGCGAACCACCCGTACGACATATGTCCAGCGGGCCTCGAACAGCCCCACCGCCGGACGCCCTTCGCCGGATGCCCCGCCTCCGGATGACCGGCCACCGGGCGCCCCGCCTCCGACACCCGCCTCCGGGCGCCCCGCCGGACGCTCCGGCCGTCCGCCCGCGTTCCGGGGCGGACCATCCGCAAGGCGGGGTTCCGTTCTTGCCGGATTCCCTCCCGCCGGCGACCGGCCGCGGGATACCGTTGGGTAACGCCAGCGGACCGGTCGGAAGGGTGGTTCCCGATGGCCACCCAGGACCGGAACCCGCGCTGGGACGAACAGTTGCGGTGGCGCCTCGCCCGCGGTGAGGAGACCGCCCTCGGCGAACTCTACGACCAGCTCGCGCCGATGGTGCACGGCCTGGCCGGCCGGATACTCGCCGACCAGGGGTCCGCGGCCCAGCTCACCCGCGAGGTGTTCGCCCACGTCTGGGAACACCCCGAGGACTTCGACCCGGCCCAGGGTTCGTTGCGCTCCTGGCTCGGCGCGCTCACCCACCGCCGCGCGGTCGAACGGCTGCGGGCCCGGCGGGCCGCCGAGTGGACCAGGGGCGGCGGCGCCGGCGCGAGCGAGGAGGAGATCCGCGCCGTTGCCACCGCCGCGCGCGTGCAGTACGTGGTCGACTCCTTGCCCGGGCCCCTGCGTGAGACCATCGCGGTGACGTACTACGACGGCCGCACCTACCAGGAGACGGCCCGACTGCTGGGCATCAGCGAACAGGCCGCCAAGCAGCGGATGCGGCTCGGGCTGGAACTGCTGGCCACCGAACTGGCCGACGAAGCGGCTGACGAAGCGGCTGACGGACCGACCGGCGAGGCGGCTGACGGACCGACCGACGGGCCGACCGACGGAACCCCCGACCGGCGCGCCGGTCAGGACCGCAGCGAGGACCACGGCAAGGACGGCAGCGAGGACCGCGGCAAGGACGGCGGCAAGGACCGCGGCAGGAACGAGGACGGGAACGGGTGAACACCTCCGAGGAGCACCACGACGCGCTGCGCTCGCTGCTCGGCGCCTGGTCCCTCGGCGCCTGCCCGCCGCACGAGGCCGCCGAGTTGGAGCAGCACCTGTCCCGCTGCCCGGAGTGCGCCACCGAGGCGGCCCGACTGCGCGAGGCGGCCGGCTGGCTCTCCCTCGACGAACCGCTGGACCAGCCCGGCACCCTGCGTCAGCAGGTGCTGGACTGGTGCCTGGCCCGTCGCCCGGCCGAACTGCCCGTCCCCGCCTGGGGAATGCCGTACACGGCGGAGACCGCCAAGCTCGACGCGCTGCTGCGCGACCTCGGCCCGGAGGAGTGGCAGGAGGTGGCCGAACTCCCGTGGCACGGCGGCACCGAGCGGCTGCGCCCGGCGGAGGTGCTGGGACGGCTGACCGCCGTGGACGGCGTGCTGGCGCTCGCCCTCGGCCTGCCCGACCCGCTGTCCACCGGTATCGGCACCCCCACCGCGGACGCCGCCGCGACCGCCACCGGCGCCTCCCCCGCCGGGCCGCCCACCATCCGCTCCGCCGGGCCGCCCACCACCCGCTCCGCCGGGTCGCGCCCGCCGGTCGCGCGGCGGGTGCCGCCGCAGGAGCCGGTCGCTCCGGCGCCGCGGGTCCCGCCGCAGGGCGGCCCGTACACCGCGATCACCGCGCGCACCGCCCGGCTGCTCGCCGACCAGGCCGGCCTGCCCCCGCAGTCGGTGCGCTCCAGGTGGCGGCGGCAGACCCACGACCTGGTGCGCGGCGCCGCGCTCGCCCCGCAGGGCGGGGCCCCGGTCGACCTCGGCTTCGCGGTGCTGCCGCTGCGGGACGCCTTCGTGGACCGCGCGCTGGAGTGCTACGTGCACGGCGAGGACGTGGCCCGCGCGGTGGCCTATCCGTACGGGCCGCCGGCTCCGCAGCACCTGCGGCAGATGGTGGAGCTGGTGGTCCGGCTGCTGCCCCGGGCGCTGGCCGGGCTGCGCGCGGCCCGCCCCGAGCACGCCGGGGCGCCGGTGGCCTCGGTCGGCGGCCCGCCGATCGGCGCCGCCGCGGGCGGCCGACGGCTGCGGCTGGTGGTGGACGGCCCGGCGGCGGGTGAGTGGCTGGTGCCGCTGGACGCCGAGGAGACCGGTCCGGCGAGCGGGGAGCCGGTGGCCTCGATGGTCCTGGACGGCCTGGAGCTGTGCCAGTTGGCCGCCGCGCACCGCGACCCGGACCGGCTGCCGGTCGGCGAGCACGGCGACCGGGCCGCGGTGCGCGAGGTGCTGCACGCGCTGCCGCTGCTGTCGCGACGGTGAAGCGGCAGCTCCTGTCCCGACGGTGAAGCGGCAGCACCGCAAGAACGGCGCACCGCAAGAACGGCGCACCGCAAGAACGGCGCACCGCAAGAGCGGCGCGCCGTGGAGCAGCAGTCAGGCGAAGACGACCGTGCGGGTGCCGTCCAGCAGCACCCGGTGCTCGCTGTGCCACTTGACCGCGCGGGCCAGCGCCTGGCACTCGACGTCCCGGCCGAGCGCGACCAGCTGGTCCGGGCTGACGTCGTGGGTGACCCGGGCCACCTCCTGCTCGATGATCGGCCCCTCGTCCAGGTCGGCGGTGACGTAGTGCGCGGTGGCGCCGATCAGCTTCACACCGCGGGCGTGCGCCTGGTGGTACGGCTTGGCGCCCTTGAAGCTCGGCAGGAAGGAGTGGTGGATGTTGATCACCCGGCCGGACAGCTCGGTGCAGAGCCGGTCGGACAGCACCTGCATGTAGCGGGCCAGCACGACCAGTTCGACCTCCTCCTTGGCGACCAGGTCCAGCAGCTGCTGCTCGGCCTCGGCCTTGGTGTCCCTGGTGACCGGGATGTGGTGGAAGGGGATGCCGTAGCTCTCGGTGAGGTCCTGGAGGTCGGTGTGGTTGGAGACCACCGCAGCGATCTCCACCGGCAGCGCGCCGATCCGGGTGCGGTAGAGCAGGTCGTTCAGACAGTGCCCGAACTTGCTGACCATGAGGATGATCCGCATCCGCTGGTCGGTGGGGTGGATCTGCCAGTCCATCCCGAAGGAGGCGCCGATCGCGGCGAAGCTGGCCCGCAGCTTGTCGGCGGTCACCGGCTCGGACGCGGAGAAGTGCACCCGCATGAAGAACAGGCCGCTGCCCCCGTCCCCGAACTGCTGGCTGTCGATGATGTTGCAACCGGTCATGAAGAGGTAGCTGGAGACAGCGTGGACGATGCCCTGCTTGTCGGGGCAGGACAGCGTGAGGACGTACTGGGCGCTGGCCGGCTGCTGTTCCACTGGGGGTATCCCGTCCTGAGGTCGTTGCGGTTGTGGACGGTCCAGCGTGTCACATCCTGGACAGTCGCCGCCCCGCTGCCCGTACTGCGGGACGGCGCTGCCCGCCGGAGCGCCTCAGACCTGGGTCAGGATGCGCAGCACTTCGAGCGACTTGGGCGCCGCGTCCGGGTCGTCCCCGTCGCCGACGGCCAGCGCGACGTGCGCCTCCCGGGCGGCCCGGACGGTCTCCGGCCAGCCGGGGTGGCCGAGGTAGGCGGAGGCCGGGGCGTCCGCGCCGACCTCGTGCAGCGTCTGCACGGCGCGCAGCACCGCGACGTCGACCAGGGCGGCCTCGGCGGAGTCCCGGAAGATCGTGCCCACGTACTTCTCCGCCGACCAGCGGTCCAGCCAGGTGTCCTCGACGAGGCGGTAGACGGCGTCGGTCACGTCCCCGTACCCCTCGCGGCCGGCCAGCCAGGTCTCCTGCTGGAAGCCGGGGTCGGACAGCATGTGCAGCGCCGAGCGCAGTCGGGCGCGCCAGCGCCACCAGGGCAGGTCGTTGAGCGGCATGCCGCCCATGGTGCTGGAGCGGTGGCCCGGACGAGAAGGGTTTCGGGCGGACCGATGCGAAGAATCTGTGCTGGCGGACATGGTCGACGATCGTACGTTCCCCGTCCGTTCGTACTCCACTCCCGATCTACACGCGTACCGCATCGGATTTCAGCTTCCGTTCGCCGTTCGTTCGCACTTCGGCCCTCTCGCCTTGTGGCTCCGGGGCTTGGCTGGATCCGGTGCGCCGGATGGCGCCCAGAGAGGGAAGACCGATGACCAGCCGAAGGGACTCGCTCCAGGATCGTCCCGCGATCGTCCGCCGCCGCCGTCGCCGGCGCCCGATCGCCGCCGCGGTGAGCGCCGCGGCACTGCTCCCCGCCCTCTTTTCGGCCTCCGCGTGCGGCGGACCGGCCGGTGCCTCCACCACCGACGACGCGCTGACCGTGATGACCTGGGCCCCCTCCGGCACCGGCTCGGCGAACCGTCCCGGGATGACCGCGCTCGCCCAGGCGATCGGCAAGGACGTCA
Organism: Kitasatospora sp. NPDC001539; assembly: GCF_040298565.1. Classification (NCBI taxonomy): domain Bacteria; kingdom Bacillati; phylum Actinomycetota; class Actinomycetes; order Kitasatosporales; family Streptomycetaceae; genus Kitasatospora; species Kitasatospora sp. NPDC001539. Next base: position 17,153 of record NZ_JBEPAK010000020.1, read on the forward strand.
ACCTCAAGGGCGGCCTGAACGGCCACCGGTTGAACGTGATCACCTGCAACGAGCACAACACCGCGGACGGCGCCAAGGCCTGCGCCCAGCAGGCGGTGGAGGCCAAGGCGGTCGCCGTGGTCGGCTCCTACAGCCAGTGGGGCGACGCCTTCATGCCCGTGCTGGAACGCGCCGGCATCCCGCTGATCGGCGGGTACGGGCTCTCCCAGCCCGAGTTCTCCAGCCCGCTGTCCTACCCGGTGGACGGCGGGATGCCCGCGCTGATCGCCGGCAGCGGCCGCCAGCTGGTCGAGGCCGGCTGCAAGGCCGTCGCCCTGATCCGCCCGGACACCCCGGCCGGTGACAGCCTGCTCGGCTACCTGGGCAACGCGCTCAAGCCGGCCGGGATGAAGCTGCTGGACGTCAAGGCTCCCGAGCAGTCCTCCGACTACACGCCGGTGGCCCGCAAGGCCATCGGCAAGGACGAGCCGGGCAACTGCGTCACCAGTGCCATGGCCGCCGAACCGACCGGCAACCTGCTGGACGCCTACCGGCGGCTGTCCCCGAAGAACACCCGGATCGCCTCGGTGATCGGCAGCGTGCAGCAGTCGGTGGTCGACTCCACCGGCGGGGACAGCGGCCCGCTGGCCGGCGCGTTCGTCGCCAGCTGGTACCCGCCGGAGTCGGCCAAGACCTGGGACGGGCTGCGCGGGGTGGTGCGCGCCGACACCACCGGCGGCCAGACCATCGACGTCTCCGACCCGGGTGTGCAGACCACCTGGGTCGCCTACGAGGTGTTCCGGGCGGTCGACGACAAGCTGGCGGCGGCCGGGAAGCCGACCACCGCCAAGTCGATCGCCGCACTGCTGGACAGCGGCGAGGGCATCGACGTCGGCCTCACCCCGCCGCTCAACTGGGGCACCACCAACATGCTGCCCAGCACCGAGTCGCCGCGGCTGGTCAACACCTGGATCACCTACCAGGTGGTCAGGAACGGCCGGATGACCCTGCAGCAGCCGGGCTTCGTGGACATCCGCTGGGTGCTCACCGGGAGCCGGCCCCCGGCCTGACCCGGGCCCGACCCCGGCCCGACCGCAGCGGGGCGCGAACGGGCGGGTCCTTCCGGGCCCGCCCTGCCCCGTTCCCGGACGGCCGCCGCGGGGACGGCACCTTCCCGGACGGCCGCCCTCCCCGACGCCCGCCCTACGGCCGCCCTCCCCGACGCCCGCCCTACGGCCGCCCTCCCGGACGGCCGCCGCCCTACAGGCCGCCGCCCCTACAGGTCGCCGTCGCTGCGGCTGGGCAGCCCGGCCTGGGTGGCGATCGCGTTCCACAGGGTCGAGGCCTGCTTCTTCGCGGTGGTCGCCGTGCCGCTGGCCTGGACGGCGTTCTTGTAGTGCTGGTTGCCGGTGTCCGGCTTCTTCGGGTCGCAGGAGGACTGGGCGTCGGTCGCCCAGGCCGCGTACTCGTCGTCGGCCTGCGCCGAGGCCGTCCAGGCGGCGTTGAGCTGGTCGACCAGCTGCTGGCCACCGGGCAGCTTGTCGGTCTTCAGCTGGCCGAGCTTGGTCTGCAGCTCGCGCCGCTTGCCGGCCGCCGCGGCCAGGGCCTGCTGCGACTCGGGCAGTTTGTCGCACTTCTGCACCGAGGTGACGGCGGACACCACCGAGCTGCGGCTGTCGCTCGCCGTGCCCAGCAGGTCCGAGAGCGGCTGGGCCTGGGCCTTGACCTCCGGGTCGACCGCGGCGCCGGAACCGCTCGCGCTCCCCTTGCCGGAAGCGCTGCTGCCGGCCGCGGCCACCGGGGTGGTCTTCTGGGCGCCCTTGGTGTCGCCACCACCGCTCATCAGCACGGCGACCAGCACGCCGGCCGCCGCGCAGCCCGCCACCACACCGCCGATGATCAGCTTGCCGGACGGGCGGCCGCCGCGGAGGGACCCGCCGCCCTGGGTGGCGTCCGGGTCCGGCCCGTGCCCGCGGGCCTCCTCGCCGTAGCCCTGCGCGGGGTACACCGGCTGCTGCGGCTGAGGCTGCGGGGCGTAGCCCTGGTACCCGGGCGCGGCCTGCGGCGGGACGCCGTAACCGGGCTGCTGCGCGGGGTAGCCGCCGCGCGGGTCGGCGGCCGGGTACGGCGGCAGGTGCTGGGTCTCCGGGGCCTCGGGCTGCGGGACGCCGTAGCCCTGCTGCGGTGCGGCGCCCCACGGGGGCTGCTGGGCCGGGACGCCCTGGGGCGGCATCGTGTGCGCACCCTCGCCGAGGTACTCCGGCTGCCCGGACGGCTGCCCGACCGGCGGCACGGCCGTGGGGCCCTGCGGTTGGCCCGGCTGACCCTGCGGCTGGCCCGGCTGGCCCTGGGGCTGGCCGGGCTCGGGGCGGAACAGGTCGTCCAGGTTGAAGTCCCCCGAGTTGGGGTACGAGCGGCGCTGGCTCAACGCGATTCCTCACCTGGGCCGGACCGCGCGCTGACGGCGGACCACATCTCGTCGGTTCTTGGGAGCATCACAGTTCCTTGGACGTCGCGCCCACGCTACCGGTTCGCCTCACCGGGTGACCACGTGGGCGGGACAATCCCACACGCTCCCTGCACAGACGGTCTCTGGTCCGCCTCCTGCTCTCCGTCAGGCCGCCTCCGCGTCCGCCCGGGCGTGGAACTCGCGCACCACCCGCTGCTCCCGGTAGGGCTCCAGCCGGCGCCGGAACTCGTCCAGGTACTCCACGCCCCGGTTGGAGCGCAGCCCGCTGAGCAGCCGCACCGCCTGGGTGCCCGTCTCGCAGGCGCGCTCGAGGTCGCGCTGCTGGAGCTGGGCGGTGGCGAGCAGCACCAGGTCCACCGCGCGGCGGCGGACCCGGGTCGGCGGGTGGAGGTCGAGCGCCCGGCGGGCGTAGTGCTCGGCCTGGCCGGCCTGCTCCAGGTCCCGGTGGCAGTGGGCGAGCTCGTCGGCGAGGTAGGCGTCGTCGAAGTGGGCGATCCAGTCCGGGTCGTCCTCCGGGCGGCGCTTCTCCATCATCTCCAGCGCCTTGGCCGACACCGCCTCGCAGGAGCGGGCGTCGCCGAGCAGGGCGTGGCCGCGGGCCTCGGCGGCGTAGAACATCGCCATCGCCGTCGGTGTGGCGACCGTCCGGGCGCCCTCCTGGGCGGCGCGGGCCAGCTGGGCGATCTCCCGCGGGTTGCCGAGGGTGGCCGCCAGGTGGCTCATCGAGGCGGCCAGCACGTACCCGCCGTAACCGCGGTCGTCGGCGGCCTGGGCCAGCCGCAGGGCCTGGATGTAGTAGCGCTGGGCCAGCCCGGGCTGTCCGGTGTCCACCGCCATGTAACCGGCCAGCTCCGTCAACCTGGCCACCGCGGCGAACAGTTGGCGGCCGGTCTCCTCCCGGTAGGCGCCGCCGAGCAGGCCGGAGACGACCGAGTTGAGGTAGTGGACGACCACCGGGCGCACGTGGCCGCTGCCGAAGCGGTGGTCCAGGTCGACCAGCATCGCGGTGGTGGCCTTGACCGCCGCCACGTCGGTCGGGCCGACCCGCGGGCCGCCGGTGCGGGCCACCACCGGGTCGGGCGGGGTGATCAGCCAGTCCCGGCTGGGCTCCACCAGGGCGGACGCGGCGACCGTCGCCCCGGTCAGGAAGTCCCGCCGGCCGACGTCACTGCGCCACAGCTCGCACACCTGCTCCAGGGCGGCGTTCAGGGTCGGCGCGAACTGCAGCCCGATGCCGGAGCTGAGGTTCTTGCCGTCGGCCATGCCGATCTCCTCGACCGACACGCTGCGGCCGAGTTTGCGGCCCAGGGCCTCGGCGATCACGGCCGGAGCCTGCCCGCGCGGCTGCTGCCCGCGCAGCCAGCGGGCCACGGAGGTCTTGTCGTAGCGCAGGTCGAGTCCGTGCTCCGCGCCGCACAGGTTGACCCTGCGGGCCAGACCGGCGTTGGAGCAGCTGGCCTCCTGGATCAGTTGCTGCAGACGCTCGTTGGGCTGTCGTGCGACGAGTGGTCTCGCGGCCATTGGGCTTCGCCTCCCCACACCCTCCGGCCCTGGCCGGCGGGCGACGATTCTGCTGATCTGTTGCCGACTGTCCGACCGTCCAAGGAATCTGACACCAGGTTAGCGATCAGCAACGCCAGCGGGATACCCACGGTGACGGGCCGCACCCCCCACGCGCCCTGGGAAATGCTTCCGTGCGCCCCCGCTGCGCCGGGCTCCGCCCGCCCCAACTCGGTCGAGTCACCGGTTCGGGTGACATTGCCCGGATGCACCCGACCGGGGCTCCCAGGGCCGTAACCAGCCTCACGCACGGTAGTTGAGCAGCCCGTGGAAGAGACCCCCGACGCCCCCGGCCAGGACAAGAACGCCGGCCTGCCCCCGCTGCTGATCGAAGCCGTCGGCTACGCCGAGAACCGCCACTGGGAGGTGGCCCCGGGCGCCTGGCTGATCGACGGCGACGGACCCGCCCGCTGCTCCTGCGGCGACCCGCGCTGCGCGCTGCCGGGCGCCCACCCGCTGGACGCGGACTGGGCCCGCAAGGCGAGCGCCGGGCCGGGCGCGGTGCGGCGCTGGTGGACCGAACGGCCCAAGGCCTCGATCCTGCTGCCCACCGGCCGGTCCTTCGACGTGCTGGACGTGCCGGAGACCGCCGGGTGCCTGGCACTGGCCCGGATGGAGCGGATGGACCTCCAGCTCGGCCCGGTCGTGGTGCTGCCCGCCTCGCCCGGCCGGGTGGGGCGGCGGCTGCACTTCCTGGTGCTGCCCGGGGTCGCGGCCAAGCTGCCGGAGATGCTCCGCAAGCTGGGCTGGCCGCCCGGGCGGCTGGACCTGGTCGCCCGCGGCGAGGGGGACTGGACGATCGCCCCGCCCTCCCGGGTCGGCTCCACCGGCTACGCCCAGTGGGCCCGCTCCCCCTCCGCGCTCAACCGCTGGCTGCCGGACGCCGCGGAACTGATCAGCCCGCTCGCCTACGCCTGCGGCCGCGAGGCCCCCGCGCACCGGGACCAGGTCGTCCAACCGGCCGGAGTCTGACCCCGCGGAACCGCCCCGGAACCTGCCGCCCTGCGCCCGATCGGGTGAGGGCGTGCGCCGCGCGGGACCACGCGCACGAGTGACGGGCCTTGTCTCCCACCGGAGGCGGGGCCCGTCACACGCATGTGCGGATAAGACCCCGGTCTACCCGCTGGTCAACCGGAGAAGCCCCTCGGACGAGTGACAGCGCTCAAGGATTGCCATGATCGGCCGAGGGGAGGAATTGCGGTGTGTGGGGACGCCGGAAGGGTCGCTCGGACGGGGAAGCCGGGCGAGGCGGTGGAGGGGAGAACCGGGAGGGACGGGAGGGAGCGGAGGGGACGGGAGGGAGCCGGGGAGGACGGGAAGGGCCCGCTGCACGGGGAGCAGCGGGCCCTGATCGTCGGTGCGGGCGCCGGCCGGGCTCAGGCCTGGGCGACGAAGACGTGCTGGGCGATGTCCTTGCCGAGCTCCGCCGCGTTGTCCCCGGTGCCGACCAGCACCCCGGCCACGCCGGTGCTCACCTTGACCGTGGAGCCCGGCCGGACGCCGGCCCGGCGCAGGGTGCTCATCAGCTCGCTGTCCGTCTGGATCGGCTCGCCGATCCGGCGGACCACCACGTCGGCCCCGGCGTCACCCGGCTTGACGGTGTCCAGCGGGACGAGCGCGGCGTCGAAGCCCTCGCCCTCGGCCTTGGTGTCGCCCAGCTCGTCCAGGCCGGGGATCGGGTTGCCGTACGGGGACTGCGTCGGGTGGCCGAGCATGGCGAGCACCTTGCGCTCGACCGTCTCGCTCATCACGTGCTCCCAGCGGCAGGCCTCCTCGTGCACCTGCTCCCACTCCAGGCCGATCACGTCGACGAGCAGGCACTCGGCGATGCGGTGCTTGCGCATGACGCGCACCGCGAGCCGGCGGCCCTCCTCGGTGAGTTCGAGGTGGCGGTCCCCCGCGACCTGGAGCAGGCCGTCGCGCTCCATCCGGCCGACTGTCTGGCTGACCGTGGGACCGCTCTGCTCCAGGCGCTCGGCGATCCGGGCGCGCATCGGGACGATGCCCTCTTCCTCCAGTTCCAGGATGGTGCGAAGGTACATCTCAGTGGTGTCGATCAGCCCAGACATCGCCGCTGGCTCCGTTCTTCGGTGTCCTCACCGCCAATTCTGACGTACCGCACCGACAACCGGGCCCGCCCGGGGGCTTCCGGTGCCCGTTTTCGTTCCTGTTGACAGCGGTGCCGCCGGGGCGCGACCGTGCTCGCCGTAGCTTTCTCCACTGGCGGTCTGGACCACCCCGGCCGTCCCACCCGGCCGGCGCCCCCACCGGCAGAGAGCGGAGGCAACCGATGGACGACCTGGTCGGCAGGTACTTCGACGCCGCGATCGACCACCTGAGGCGGGTCCGCGACGAGGAGGCCGACGCCATCGAGGCCGCCGCCGCCCTGCTCGCCGAGGCGGTCGCCGAGGGCCGCCGGGTGTTCACCTTCGGCGCCGGGCACTCCTCGCTGCCCGCCCAGGACGTGGTCTACCGGGCCGGCGGGCTGGTCCCGGTGAACCTGCTGAACGTCCCCGGGATGGCCGGGGTGACGATGATGCCGGCCCCGCTGGCCAGCGCCCTGGAGCGGGTCTCCGGACTGGCCACCGCCACCCTGGACCTCACCCCGGCGACCGCCGGGGACCTGCTCTTCCTGGTCTCGCTGTCCGGCCGCCAGGTGATGCCGGTGGAGCTGGCCCGGCACGCCCGGGACCGCGGCCTCACGGTGATCGGGGTGACCTCCCTGGCGTACCCGGGCGAGGTGCCCTCGGCACACCCCTCCGGCGACTACCTGAAGGACCACTGCGACGTGGTGCTGGACAGCAAGGTCGCGGTCGGCGACGGCGAGCTGACCCACCCCGGCGCCGAGACCTCCTTCGGGCCCGTCTCCACCATCGTGACCAGCGCGCTGATGCAGGCCGTGGTCGCCTCAGCGGTCGGCCGGCTGGCCGACCGGGCCGCCGCCGGGGACGCCCCCGCCCCGCCGCTGTTCCGCTCCGGCAACGTCCCGGGCGGCACCGAGTGGAACGCCGAGCAGATGGCCCGGAACGCCGAGCGCATCCTCTACACCTACTGAGGCACCCACCGAGGCGGCCACTGCGGCGGCCACCGGGGCGGCCACTGCGGCGACTGACGGCATCCGCCGGCGCCCACCGGCACCTGCCGGGGCACCTGCCCGGGCGCCGCCGCCACGGCCGCCGGCCCGCCACCCGCGCACACCCTGGGTGTACGCCCGAACACGCGCCGTACCGGACAACCACCGGGGGCTTCCCGGCCATTGCGGGCGGCCCGGGGGCCGGCGAGGCGTACCGGGAAGGCGCCCGGGGCAGGACAGCGGTGCGACCGGAGCGACGGGTGGGGGCCGAGCATGGCGTCTGGGGCGGAACGGACGGGGTGGGTGCGCGAGCGCGAGCTGCTGCCCGAGTTCTTCTGGGCCGCCGACGCGGCCTCGCTGCGGGGCCAGCGCCGCGCGGTGCTGCTCTCCGCCTGGGAACTGCTCCTGCTGCTGGCCGCCGCCGCGACCGGCTCGGCCGACGGCGAGCCCTGGGCCTGGCCGGCGGCCGGCGCCTACCTGGGGGCGGTGGTGCTGGCGGTGGTGATCAGCCGGCAGAACCCGGAGGGCCTCTGGTACCAGGGCCGGGCCGCCGCCGAGTCGGTGAAGACGCTGGCCTGGAAGTTCGCCGTCCGGGCCGACGCCTACCGGCCTCCGCCGCGCAGCCTGCCGGACGCCGAGGGGCTCTACCGCTACCAGCTCGCCCGGGTGCTCGGCGCCTTCCGGGACGGCCCGGTGGCCGTCCCGACCGGCGGCGTGGAGGCCGCCGGGATCACCGAGGCCATGCGCCGGCTGCGCGCCCAGCCGCTGGCGGTGCGCCGCGAGGTGTACCTGAACGAGCGGATCAGGGTGCAGCAGGACTGGTACCGCGGCAAGGCCCGCTACTGCGCCCGGGCCGGGTACTGGGCCGGTGTGCTGGGTGTGCTGCTGCCGGCGCTGGGCCTGGTGCTGGCGGTGCTGCGGGCGCTCGGAGCGTTCACCTACGACGCGCTGGGCACCGTCTCGGCGGTGGCCGCCTCGGTCACCGCCTGGGCCCAGCTGCGCCAGTACCGGCCGCTGGCCGCCGCGTACGCGTTGGCGGCCGACGAGCTGGAGCTGATCCGCAGCCAACTCGCCCGTCTGGACGTCGAGTCGGCGGACGCCGAGGAGATCTGGGCCCGGCTGGCCCGGGACGCCGAGGACGCGGTGTCCCGCGAGCACACCACCTGGCAGGCCCGCCGGGAGGTGCGCACCACCACGGACCGGGAGCACTGAGGAGGAACGCGTGGCGTTACGGATGGTCAAAACGGCGGACGGTCGCGCCCTCGCCGTCGAGTCCCTCGGCGACCCGCGCGGCCGTCCGGTGTTCCTGCTGCACGGCATGCCGGGGAGCAGGGTCGGCCCGCACCCGCGCAGCACCGTGCTGTACCGGCTGGGCGTGCGGCTGATCTCCTACGACCGGCCCGGGTACGGCGACTCCACCCGCCTGTTCGGCCGCAGGGTCTCCCACGCGGCCGCCGACGTCCGCACCATCGCCGACGAGTTGGGGCTGGACGGCTTCGCGGTGCTCGGCCGCTCCGGCGGCGGCCCGCACGCGCTGGCCTGCGCTGCGCTGCTGCCGGAGCGGGTCGCCCGGGTCGCGGTGCTGGTGGGCCTGGCGCCGCGCAACGCGGCCGGCCTGGACTGGTACGCCGGGATGACGCCGTCCAACGTCCGCGCCTACCGGGAGGCGGACCGCGGGCACGGCCGGATCGCCGACGCGATGGAGTTCCGCTCCCGCCAGATCAAGGACGACCCGGTCCGGCTGCTGAACGGGTTGCGCACCGAACTCTCCGCCGCCGACCGGGAGGTGGTCGGTGACAGCGGCCTGCGCCGGATGCTGCAGAGCAACTACCGGGAGGCGTTCCGGCACGGCGCGGACGGCTGGATCGACGACATGCTGGCGTTCACCGCCGACTGGGGCTTCGAGGTCGACTCGATCCGGGTGCCGACCTGGCTGTGGCACGGCGCCGACGACCAGTTCTCACCGGTCGACCACTCGCGCTGGCTGGCGGACCACATCCCGGGCGCGGAGCTCTTCCTGGAGCCCGGCGCCGCGCACTTCGGGGCGTTCCGGGTGATGACCACCGCCCTGGCCTGGGCCGCGGGTTAGCCTCGCCGGCCCCGCTCAGGCCTTCACCGGGGTGAGCGGTCCGCGCCCGTCCAGGACGGCCGTGATGTTGTCCACCGCGAGGCCGCCCATCGCCTGCCGGGTGCGGACGGTGGCGCTGCCGAGGTGCGGGACCAGCACCGCGCGCTCCTGGGCGAGCAGCGCGGCGGGGACGTCCGGCTCGTGCTCGAAGTTGTCCACGGCCGCGGCGAACAGCGCCCCGGACTCCAGCGCGGCGGCCAGCGCCTCCTCGTCCACCACCCCGGCGGTCATGCTGACCACCACCGCGCCGCGCGGCAGCAGCGCCAGTCGGCGGGCGTCCAGCAGGTGCCGGGTCTCCGCGGTGCACGGGCAGGTGACGACCAGCACCGTGGAGGTGGCGAGCAGGTCCTCCAGCGGCTTCCACTCGGCGCCCTCGGCCTCCTCGGGCGGCAGTTCGCGGCGGTTGTGGTAGCTCACCGGCATCTCGAAGGCGCGGGCCCGGCGGGCCACCGCCTGCCCGATCCGGCCCATGCCGAGCACGCCCAGCGGGGTGCCGGCCAGCTCCAGGCCGAGCAGGAAGTTCGGCCCCCAGGTCCAGGGCGTGCCCGAGCGCAGCAGGCGCTCCCCCTCGCCGAGCCGGCGGGTGGCGGCCAGCAGCAGCGCCCAGGCCGTCTCGGCGGTGGCGGTGGTGAGGACGCCGGGGGTGTTGGTGACGACCACGCCGCGCTCGGCGCAGGCGGCCACGTCGATGTTGTGGTAGCCGACGGCGTGGTTGGCCACGATCTCCAGCTGCGGGCCGGCCGCGTCCAGGAACTCGGCGTCCACCCGGGTGTTGAGGGTGGTCAGGACGGCCCGGCGGCCGCGCACGGCGGCGAGCAGCTCGGCGCGGTCCATCTCCTCGTCGGTGTCGCGGCAGGTGACGGCGTACCGGGCGGTGAGCCGTTCGAGGACGCCGGGCGCGAGGCGCCGGGTGACCAGGACGGGGGGCGGGGTGTCCATGCGCACCTCTCCGTTCGCTCGCTGCGCTCGCACACGGCGCAGCGTACCCCGCCCCCGTCGGCCGCCTACACCGGCTGCGGTTCCAGGTCCCGGTTGATCCGCTTCCAGCCGCGCGCGGACACCGTGTTGGGGTGCTCCTCGCCGAACTGCCGGATCAGCTCGGCGATCGCCCGGGCGCGCAGCTCGGCGGCCTGGGTGTGCCGGCCGGCCGCGCGCAGGGTGATCGCCAGGTTGGCCTCGCAGGCCACCGCGTCGGGGTGCTGCGGGGAGTACCGTGCGCACAGGCCCGCGTACGCGGCCCGGCCGAGTTCCTCGGCGAGTTCGGTCTGCCCGGCGTCGCCGTAGGCGTTGGCCAGGTTGATCACCGCGTTGAGGGTGTACGGGTGGTCCGCCCCGACGGATCGGGTCAGTCCCTCGACGGTGAGCCGGCCGCGTTCGATGGCGCCCTGGACGTCGCCGCTGCCGCGCAGGTAGATGCCGAGGTTGTTGGCGCAGGCCAGGGTGAACGGGTGCTCGTCGCCGAACAGCCGCCGGTGGCCCTCGTAGACGGTGGCGCAGAGGTCCCGGGCGGCCTCCTTGTCGCCCGAGGCGCTGTGGTCGGCGGCGAGGTTGAGGGCGCAGGCCAGCGCGTCGGGGGCGTCGGCGCCGTAGCGCTCCAGGTAGCGCTCGTAGGTCTCCTTGGTGATCCGCCGCGCCTCGGCGAGCTGGCCGATCCGGCGCAGCGAGACCGCCAGCGACTTGGCGTTGCGCAGGTTCTCCGGGAGGTCCGGGTCGAGCACGTCGCCGAGGTCGGAGGTGACCTCCTGCAGCAGCTCCACCGAGCCGCGGTAGTCGCCGAGTTCGCGCAGGTCGCGGGCGAGGTTGGACTTGGTGGACAGGGTGTACGGGTGCTTGGGGCCGAGCACGGCGGTGCGCCGGTCGAGGGTCTCCTGGTCGAGTTCGCGGGCGGCCTCGCTGTTGCCGACCAGCCGGTAGTCGATCGCCAGGTTGTTGGCCATGGAGAGCGTGCGCGGGTTGTCGTCGCCGAACAGCTCCCTGAACTGCTCCAGGATCTCCTGGTCGAGGTCCAGCGCGGCCTGGAACCGGCCGAGCGCGCGGCGGTCGGCGCCGAGCGAGCCGGCCGTCATCAGGGTGTACGGGTGGTGCTCGCCGAGCAGCGCCCGCTGGCGCTCCAGGGTCGCTTCGTCCAGGGCCAGCGCCTCGGCGTAGTTGCCCTGGGAGCGCAGCACGTTGGCGAGCTGGAAGCGCAGCAGCAGGGTCTGCCGGTCGTCCTCGCCGAGCTTGCTGGTCCACTCCGCGTCCAGGGCGTGGCCGAGGTCGCGGGCGCGGTCCAGCTCGCCGCGCTTCCACAGGTAGCGGACCCGGTCGATGAGCAGCTGCCGGGTGTCCGCCTCGTCGCAGTTGTGCGCCTTGGAGGGCGACAGGTGCGGCCAGATCTCGTCGAAGGCGGGCCAGTTGGCCGGGTCGTCGGTGTCGCCGAGGACGGGCCGGGCGCCGGTGAGGATGCGGTGCACCTCGTGGACGGCGATCTCCTGCTCCTCGTCGGTCATTCCGGCCCGGATCACCGCCTGGACGAGCCGGTGCACCTGGAAGCTGTTGCTGCCGGCGTCGACCTTGGCCAGCGCGTAGCGGCCGATCGCCTGGATGACCTTGCCGAGCATGAACTTGTCGCGCAGGTCGGCGTCGTACCTCACCAGCGCCCGGATCATCTGGTCGCTGTAGAAGAGGTTCATGGAGATCGGTTCGGGCGCGAAGAAGGCGCACAGCTGCAGCAGTCGCACCGCCGCCGGGGACTGCTGGCGCAGTCGCCCTATCGAGACGTTCCAGGTCGCGGCGACGGGGGTGGGGTAGTCGGCGGGGCGGCCGACGGCGAGCGCCCGGGCCGCTTCGGCGTGCAGCTGGGCGACGTAGGTGTCCACCGGCGTGCCGGTGGTGTCCAGCCAGGCGGCGGCGACCTCGACGGCCAGCGGGAGGTCCCCGACGGCTTCGGCGACCCGGTCGGCGTCCGCGCGGGAGAGGCTTCGGGCGCGCCGGGACAGGTGCTCGACGCTCTCGCCGCGGGTGAAGACGTCGACCTCCAGCGCCTCGGCGTGCCCGGTCCAGGCCTGGTTGCGGGAGGTCACCAGGATGTGGCCGGAGCCGCCGGGGAAGAACCGGCGGATCTCGGCGGGTTCGTCGGCGTTGTCGAAGATCAGCAGCCAGCGCGAGGTGGGCACGCCGCGGCGCAGCGCCTCCCGGGCGGCCTCGGCGGCCTCGGTGACGGAGTCGCCGACCCGCAGGCCCAGTCGGCGGGCGAGTTCGGCCAGCGCCGGGGCGACCAGCTCGGTCTGCTCGGCGTCGATCCACCAGACCAGGTCGTAGTCGGACATGAAGCGGTGGGCGTACTCCAGCGCCACCTGGGTCTTGCCGACGCCGCCGAGCCCGTAGAGGGTCTGCGGGGTGGGCAGCACGGCGGCCATGCCGCCGCGCAGCTGGTTGCGCAGCTGCTCCAGGACGGCGGCGCGACCGGTGAAGGAGGGGTTGCGCGGGGGGACGTCCCACACCGCGGGCTTGCTCCCGGGGAAGCGGGGACCGCCGCTGGGGGCGTCGCCGAGCGCGGCGTCGCCGCGGCCGAGCGCGCGCAGCAGGCTCTGGATCGACTGGGTCTCGTCGCGGCCGACCAGGTCCACCGGGTTGCGGTTGCTGAACGGCGCGGTGAGCCGGACGTCGCCGACCCGGACGGGCAGCAGCTGGCGCCGGGTGCCGGAGGGGTCGGAGCTGACCACCGACTCCCACAACGCCCGGGCCTGCGGGGAGCGCTGGTAGGCGGGCGAGAGCACGGCGACGGTGCGGTAGGCGGAGTCGATCCCGCGCTCGGTCTCCTCGCGCGGGTCGGTGCCGGCGCTGAGGTCGCGCGGCAGCACCCGGAAGCCGGCCCTGGTCAGGACGGACTCGATCCAGTCCGCCCACATCCGGTCCTCGGGCACGTACGACAGGTAGAGGTCGGCGGGGACGGACGGGCGGCGGCGGGTGAACGCGTCCACGTAGCGCAGCCGCACCTCCTCGTCCACCGGGGGCAGCCCGGTGGCCCGGCCCTCGGTGATCACGGCGGTGAGCCGCTCGCAGGCGGCCAGCATCGAGGTGGGCGTCCCGGTCTGGTCCCCGAAGGTGGCGAGGATCTCCTCGTAGGCGTAGAACGGCCGGTACGGGATCTCCACCGAGCCCCAGTACTGGGCGAGTTCCTCGCCGGTCAGGCCGGCCGGCAGGCCGTCGAAGCGGACCCGGGCGAGGGCCCGGCCGGCGTCCGCCTTCTCCTTCTCGCCCTCGTCGATGCGCATCGGGACGGGCAGGATGCGGATGCCGCGCTCGCGGTAGCGGTCGTGGATGTGCTGGGCGATCCGGGAGGCGCCGTCGATGGACTGGTCGCTGAGGGTGAAGCAGACCACCAGGTCGTCGGGCATCTGGACGGTGCAGATCTCGGCGATGTCGGACAGGCCCGTGCGGGAGTCGATCAGCACGTAGTCGTAGCGCTTGGCCATGTCCGCCTTGAGCGCGTCGAAGAACTGCCCGCCGTCGAACCGGTCGTAGAAGATGTCCCAGTCGAGGTGGGTGACGGCCTCGGAGTAGTCGCGGTTGAACTGGCCCGCGGAGAGGAAGTCCAGGCTGCCGCCGGCCGGGAAGTGCGGCCAGCTGAGCGAGATCGCGTGCGGGCTCACCCGGGCGAAGTCCAGGTGCCAGCCCTCGGCGTGCTCGACCGGGCGCAGCGCCTCCTCGCGGTACTCGGCGATGAGGTCCATCATCCCGGTGGTGCCGGCCAGCGAGGCGGGGTCGAGGAAGGGGTGGAAGAACTTGGCCAGGCCGGGCGCCTCCAGGTCCCAGTCGACGGTGAGCACCCGGAAGCCGTTGGCGGCCAGGATCCAGGCGGTGTTGGCGAGCGCCATGGTGCGGCCGGTGCCGCCCTTGTAGGAGTAGAAGGTGATGATCCGGCCGTTGCGGTCCTGCTCGGCGGCCCGCTGCTCGGCCTCGCGCTGGGCGGCGAGTTCGGCGGACGTGAGTCCTCCGAGGCGGAGGTTCCTGGTGCGGTTCTCGCTCATCGGTGTCCTCGTCCTCCCAGGGGCGCCATCCCGTCATCGGGGTCATCGCCGTCGTCACGGTCGGGGTCGTGCGGGTCCGGGCCGAAGGAGTCGACGCGGTGGCCGCCTGTTTCGAAGCCGTTCCGGCCGTGCGGGCCGTTCCGGCCGTACGGGTCCTGCGAGTCGTACGGGTCCTGCGCGTCGTACGGGTCCTGCGCGTCGTACCGGTCCTGCGCGTCGTACGGCCCGCGCGGGCGGTGCGGGCCGTTCCGGCCGACCGGGCCGGTCGGCCGGCGCGGGCCGTCGGGCCCGCCGGGCCCTTCGGGGCCGTGGGGGCCGTCCGGGCCGTCCGGCCCCTCCGGGCCGTAGCCGCTCGGGCGCCGGAAGGCCTCCCGCAGGCTCGGCCGGGGCCTCGGCGGCTCCTCCGGTTCGGTCCTGGTGCGGCCCTCGAAGGCGTACTTGGCCTTCATCGCCGCCCGGGGCAGCGCGTCGTCGAAGTCCTCCAGGGTGTTCAGCCCGGTCGGGCCGGTCACCCCGAGGAAGCTCGGCCGGCTCGCACGCCGGGTGATCCGCAGGGTCTGGTCGCTCAGCTCGACCAGCTCGCGGCCGCCCCGGTCGCACTCCGGGTCGTCGGTGTTCCAGGGCTCCAGCACGCTCACCCAGGTGGCGTCGCAGCGGTCGAAGCGGCGGACGAGCTCGCGCCGGCGCGGGTCGCGCAGCGCCCAGCGGTCCAGCAGCAGCAGTCCGGGGGCCTCGGCGTTGCCCTCGATGATCGACTCGACCTCGTCGTCGAACTCGTGGACGGTCGGCTGGAACCCCAACTGCCGCGCGAGGCGCACCGCGTGCTGGGCGATCGGCGAGCCGACCGGGCGGTACGGGTGCCAGTCGGTCCGCTTGGCGCCGTAGAAGTCGGGGTTGCGGTCCGGCGGCAACTCGCCCTGGTGGTAGGTGAGGACGGAGATCCGCAGCTGCTTGGTCGGCGCGGTGACGTTGAAGGCGCTGGGCAGGCCGTTGAAGTCCAGCCGCCGGCCGACCGGGATCACCGTCTCCTCCGCCACCTGCACGATCCGGGCCGCCAGCCGGTGCACGGCCAGCTCGTAGGCGGCGCGGAAGTAGCTGAGCTTCATCAGCGCGTAGAGGCCCTCGGTGGCGTAGTCGGGCCCGAAACTCGCGTGGTTGAACTGGAGTTCACTGGCCACCGTGGGGAGGCGGTAGCGGCTCATCGGCGCCCACAGCACCGGGACGATTCCGCTGGTGCGCTCCGAGTCGATGGTCGCCGGGTAGACCGGACGGCGGGTGAAGGCGTGCCACTCCTGGCCGCACGGCACGCTGTTGAAGTACCGGGGGGAGTACAGCGGTACGAACACCCGACAGGTCGCCAGTTCCTCGGACAGCCGGTCGGCCCACAACTCGCCCTGGTGCATGGACTCGTCCATGAAGCCGACCGGCACCCCGGCCGGGACGGTGGTGAGTTGGAGCACCGCCTCGCACAGGTCGCGGTACAGCTGCCGCACCCAGTGGTTGGGGTCACCGGCACCACGGGCGCCGGCCTTCGGGGTGTGCGCGTAGGAGAGGAAGAAGTACGGCCGGGCGTCGTCCTCGTCCCAGCCACGGTCGTTCACACGCGCCTCCCCCGGGCCCGTCGGCAACCTGGTTCCCGCAGCCCCCGTGCGCGGGGTCTCAGTGTAGGAACGACTGACGCCCCAATGGAATAGCACAACGTCTCGCACGAATTGACATGACCGAAACGATGCCGCTGCCCCCGCCCTCCGGCAGTAGCCTCGTTCCGGCCACCCCGGACGATCAGGAGAGCCGCCCATGGACCACCTCGACTGGCAACGCTCGACCTTCAGCAGCGACCAGCCCAACTGCCTGGAGATCGCCTCCGAGGGCGATCTCGTCTACATCCGCGAGTCCGCCGACCCCACCCGCGTCGTCACCACCACCCGCACCAAGCTGAACGCCTGGATCCTCGGCGCCAAGGACGGCGAGTTCGACCACTTCGTCGGGCTCTGAGCCGCGGAGAGCGCCGCCCGCCGCCGCCGATGCACCGCCGGTCCACCGCCGGTCCACCGCCGGTCCACCGCCGGTCCACCGCCGCAGGACGCCGGATATCCCGTGGCGCGTCCGGCGGCGGGCGGCGAAGATCTCGGCATGCACGCCTTCCTCCGCACCGAGCGGCTCGTGCTGCGCCCGTTCACCGAGGCCGACGCCGATCACCTCTTCGCGCTGGACAACGACCCCGAGGTCATGCGCTTCATCAACGGCGGTGCGCCGACCAGCCGGGAGGAAATCGGGACGGCGGTCCTGCCGCGCCTCCTCCACGACTACCCGTGCCTCGGCACCCGCGGCTTCTGGGCCGCCGAGGAGCGGGGCACCGGGACGTTCCTGGGCTGGTTCGAGTTCCGCCCCCTCGACGAGCACAGCTGCGCCGTGGTGGAGCTCGGGTACCGGCTGAACCGGGCGGCCTGGGGCCGGGGCCACGCCACCGAGGGATCGCGGCACCTGATCGACAAGGGCTTCACCGACCTCGGCGTGGAGCGGGTCACCGCGAACACCATGGCCGTGAACACCCGCTCCCGGCGCGTCATGGAGAAGTCGGGCCTGTCGTTCCTGCGCACCTTCACCGGCGACTGGCCGGACCCGATCCCCGGCTCCGAGCACGGCGAGGTCGAGTACCGGCTCACCCGGGCCGAGTGGCAGCAGCGCCGGTAGCCGGGGCGACAGCGCCGGTAGCCGGGACGGCCGCCCCGGGGAGGGCGTGCTGCTTTCCGGTCAGGTGCGGCGCAGCGGGCTCAGGCGCGGGCGCGCAGGATCCGTTCGGCGAGGTCGACGGCCTCCCGGACGGGCACCAGCCGGCAGTCGGCGTCGCCGACGCGCCCGGTGGTGACGCCGGTGGCGGCCGCGAGGACGTGGCCGCCGAGTTCGGCGAAGTGCACGTCGTCCAGGTCGGGGGCCTCGAAGGCGACCCACCCCTGCGGTGCGACGCAGCGGTACTCCCGGAGCCGGACGCCGGGCAGCCTGAGGTCGGCGAGGTGGAAGGCGGTGAAGTTGGCCATCGGGACGCCGATCATCAGCACCCGGGCGTCCAGGTCGTACAGCCGCCCGAGCGGGGAGTCCGGGCCGAGGTGGGAGGTGAGCGGGTGGCGGCCGGTGATCTCCTGCGCCCGTGGGCCGAGCGCGGCCCAGGAGGTCTGGGGGTGGCCGCTGCGCAGCGCGCCCGGACGGGTGCGGACGGCCTCCGAGAGCGCGCCCATCGTCGGGGAGGCCGGGGTGGTGGCCGGGTCGAACCGCGGCATCCGCGCCCGGTACGCCTCGGCTTCGGCCGGGGAAAGCCCGGCGACGGCCTCCTGGTGGATCCGCGAGGTGGAGGAGTTCTCCGGGGTGGCGGTGTAGGCCACCAACGTGCCGTCCGGGCCGAGCACGTCGAGCAGTGCGTCGACGACGCCCCCGGCCCCGCCCGGCACCGGCCCGAGCGCCCGTAGCGACGCCTGGACGTGCAGCACCGTCCCGGGGCGGACCCCGAGTCCGGCGAAACCGTCGGCGAGTGCGGAGACGGACGTCACGGCCACTCCTTCGGATCAGGCCTCGGCGGGCTTCAGCGGCCCTCGCTCCAGGCGCGCCCGCTCGGCATCCCGCTCGGCCGCGGCCGGCAACGGTACGGCGAGCCACGGGGAAAGGCTCTCCCGCATGCCGTCCGCGAAACCCCGGCCGAGCGGTGTCAGCGCGCCCGACTCCACCAGTCGCTCCACCGCCTCCGCCGTGTACCGCCGCCAGAGCGCGAACCGGGCCCGTGCCCGGTCCGCCGCCTCGCCCGGCAGCCCGTCGTAGGCGGCCGTGCGCGTGCCCCAGTACTCCGTCACCGCCAGGTGCGCGTAGGTGCCCTGGAGCAGTCCCTCCAGCGGTCGGGGATCCGGCCGCCAGGGCGCGAAGTACAGCCGGTCGTCGGCCCGGTCGTGGAGGTCGAAGAGGTCCAGGACGGCGCCCAGCTTCACGTGCTGGAACTCGTGCGCGAGCAGCAGCGCCAGGGTCGGCGCCGTCGAGGGCCGTGCGATGCCGACCGCCCCGTACGCCTGCCGGGCCGCCGAGCTGACGTCCCGGCCGTCCGGACCGGGCCGCAGCGGGGTCACCGTGGCCAGTCCGGTCCGGATGCCCTCCGCGTACTGCGGCAGGTCCCGCCCGAGCAGCTCCCAGGCCTCGCGCAACGCGCCCGTCCAGCCGAGCAGTTCGCCGTCCGACAGCCGGCCGGTGACCGGGTGGTCGTGGCTGTCCCGCAGCGGGTCGAGGTCCTCCAGCGCGACCGTCCACCCGCCGGCCAGCCGGATCCGCCGCAGCGGCTGGTCCAGCGCGGTGAACACCGCCCCGTCGGAGGCCCGCACCTCCAACCCGTCCGCCCGTCCGGTGACCACCGCCTCCCCGTCCGGCACGGCGATCCGCCCCAGCGTCGGCAGGTGCAGCCATCCGCCGCGGACCGGCACCGGCACGGCGTCGCCCCGCCCGGCCCGCACCGCCGCCGCCGCCGCCAGCGCCGCCAGCCCGCCGAGCCCGACCGACAGGTCCCCGGCGAGCCGCCGGGCGGCCCACGCCCGCGCGTACGGGTGCGCCAGCACGGCGTCCACGGCGGCGGGCGCCGCGACGTCCAGCTCCGACAGCAGCGCCCACGCCTCGGCCCGGCCCTTTCCGGAGGCGTCCCAGGCCGCGGCCAGCATCGCCCGGGTGAGCGCCGACTGCGCGCGGGACAGCGCCCGTACGGTGTCCTCGCCGCCGTGCCCGCGGGCCAGCTCGCCGAGTTGCGCCGCGGTGAGGGCGGCGGTAAAGGCGGTGGGCGGCAGTGGCGGTTCGCCGCCCGGTGCGGGTACTGACACGGGACTGTCCTTCCCGGCGATGCCGTTGATGAGCGCCATGAGGTCGCCGCAGTAGACCGAGGGGTTGTCGAAGCCGTTGTCCGCCCGGTACCGGTGGGCGTAGAGGCCGCCACCGCAGGAGCGGACCACCGGGCAGGCGCGGCAGGTCGGGCTCAGCCCGTCCGTGCCGGTCTGCCGGGCGGCGATGCCGGGGTGCAGCGCCACCTGGTCGAGGCTGTGCGAGAAGACGTCGAGCCCGGTCTCCGGCGCGCCGTCGTACGCGGTCTTGAGGCTGTCCGCCTGTTCGAAGCTGCCGTCCGTCTCCAGCACGACGAGGTCGGAGGGCTCCAGTCCGAGGGACTCGGTGAGGCTGGAGAGCCCACGCAGTGTCCGGTGCACGGATTCGAAGGTCCGGACGGCGAACGGCCGCCCGTCCTCCTCCCACAGCGCGTGGACGGTGAGCAGCCAGTCCGCGTACGGGGTGCCACCGCTGCCCGCCACGCGCTTCGGCGGTTCCTCCCAGGTGGCGTGCGGCAGCAGGAAGTCGACGGCGGGCGGCGCCAGTTCGGCCAGCGCCCGGTACACCGCGACCGGGTCGTTCTCGATGTCGACGGTGCACAGCAGCCCGGCGAACAGGTGCCGGTACTCGGGTCGGCGCAGCCGTTGGACGGCCCGCAGGACCATGGGGTGGCTGCTGCGGCCGTCGGCGAAGCGCCGGTGGCGGTCGTTGGCGGCGCGGTCCCCGTCGAGCGAGATGCCGATCCTCACGTCCAGTTCGGCGAACAGCTCGCAGTAGGCGTCGGAGAGTTGGACGCCGTTGGTGTGGATGCGCAGGTCCAGCGCGCAGCCGGGCGGCAGGGCCGCCCGGAGCGCCTCGGCGGCGTGGCGCAGCCGGTCCGGGCCGGCGAGCAGGGGTTCTCCCCCGTGCAGGACGACCCGGACGACGGGCAGCCGGTGGGCCGCCGCGTGCTCGCCGATCCGCTCGGCGACGGCGTCCAGGACTTCTCGGCCGATGACCTTCGGGCGCCGCCGCCAACTGGTGTCGGCGTGCTCGTACACGTAGCAGTGGTCACAGGCGAGATCACACCGGCTGTGGACCTTCACCACGAACTGGGTGAAGGGCCGGGGCGTCGGCTTCATGGTCGGTCGGATCCTGCTCGGCCGCCGGGTCGGCCGATCAGATCGAGGAGTTGAAGGCCGCGACCGGCACCGCACCCGCTCCGGTGTCGGGGAGGGCTCGCCGGATCCTCGCCGAGAGCTCCTCGGCGCCGAGCTGGGCGAGGTCGGCGAGCGAGGGCCGTTCGCCACTGCCGATCGCCTGAGGCTCCGTCAGTTCCGTGTGGGGCGTGGTGTCCAGTGCGGGTGTCATGTTCGATTCTCTTCCACGATGGGGGTTAGAGAGAAGCAGAGCCGGGTATACACGTCGGCTTGGTCGCAAGGGTACTGCGGGCGTGCGAGCCGCAGCGCTCCCTTCCACGGCACTACCTGCCCGTTACCCCCTTCGTACTGCGAAGTCTCGCCGAAAGTTCACCTGTTCGGCGGTCGCGCGAAGGCACCTGACCGGCGCATGGACCGCCCGCCGGGCCGGGCCCCGAGCCCACCGGGCGGTCGGTCCGCGCCCGGTCACGGACAGAGGCGCTCCACCCGCCACCCCGTGGGCCGGGTCGGGTCGGCGAGGTAGCGGAGGCGGTCGTGCAGGCGGTTCTCGCGCCCCTGCCAGAACTCGACGACCTCCGGGACCACCCGGTAGCCGCCCCAGAACGGCGGGACGGGCACGCCCTCGCCCTCCGGGTAGCGGCGCTCCAGTTCGGCGTAGCGCTGCTCGAGGACGTCGCGGCCGCTGACCGGGCTGGACTGCTCGCTGGCCCAGGCCCCGAGTTGGGAGCCGTGCGGGCGGGTGCGGAAGTAGGCGGCGGTCTCGTCCCGGCCGACCTTCTCGACCGGCCCCTGGACGATCACCTGGCGGGCCAGCGAGATCCACGGGAAGAGCAGCGCGGCGTACGGGTTCGCGGCGAGCTCGGAGCCCTTGCGGGAACCGTAGTTGGTGTAGAAGACGAAGCCGCGCGCGTCGTACCCCTTGAGCAGGACGGTGCGCGAGCTGGGCCGCCCGTCGGCGTCGGCGGTGGAGAGCACCATGGCGTTGGGCTCGAGCACCCCGGCGTCGTCCGCCTCGTGGAACCAGTGGGTGAACTGGCTGATCGGCTCGGGCGCGAGCTGCTCCTCGACCAGGCCCTCGTGGACGTAGTGCCTGCGCATCACGGCGAGGTCCGGACCGGGGCGGGCCACGTCGGCCGGGGTCCGGTTGGCGGGGCTCTGGGGCGTCGGCTGGGCGCGTTCCGGGGTCTGCACGCCAACATCATCCCGTACGACAAGCGGCCGGGCCGCTACCTCCGGACGAACCGCAGTCGGGGATAAGGTGTCTCGCCACCGCTTGGCCGTCCGTCACAGGGGGAATTGTCCGGAACCGGGTGTTTGGTTCCGGGGGTCTCCCGGGCACGACCGACCCTTGACGGAGAAGTCAAGCGGGCCTGCGGGAAACATCACCACGGTGGTGTATGGCGCAATGCACCCCGTGCCTGTCACTCTGGCACGGAGTGCCAACCACGATTCGGTCACTGGCGCGCCGCCCCACCACGGTGAAGCGCCGATCGCAGAGCTGAAGGAGCCGTCGTATGTCCGACTTCGTACCCGGGCTTGAGGGAGTCGTCGCGTTCGAGAGCGAGATCGCCGAACCCGACCGTGAAGGCGGAGCGCTGCGGTACCGCGGCGTCGACATCGACGACCTGGTCGGCCACGTCTCCTTCGGCCACGTCTGGGGCCTGCTGGTGGACGGCAAGTTCAACCCCGGCCTGCCGGCCGCCGAGCCCTTCCCGATCCCGGTGCACTCGGGCGACATCCGGGTCGACGTCCAGTCCGCGCTCGCCATGCTCGCCCCGGTCTGGGGCCTCAAGCCGCTGCTCGACATCTCCGCCGAGGAGGCCCGCAACGACCTCGCCCGCGCCGCGGTGATGGCGCTGTCGTACGTCGCCCAGTCCGCCCGCGGCCAGGGCCTGCCGATGGTCCCGCAGAGCGAGATCGACAAGGCCGAGACGGTCGTCGAGCGGTTCATGATCCGCTGGCGGGGCGAGCCGGACCCGAAGCACGTCAAGGCCGTCGACGCCTACTGGACCTCCGCCGCCGAGCACGGCATGAACGCCTCGACCTTCACCGCCCGCGTCATCGCCTCCACCGGCGCCGACGTCGCGGCCGCGCTCTCCGGCGCGGTCGGCGCGATGTCCGGCCCGCTGCACGGCGGTGCGCCCTCCCGCGTGCTCGGCATGATCGAGGAGATCGAGCGCACCGGCGACGCCGTCAAGTGGGTCAAGAACGCGCTGGACAAGGGCGAGCGCCTGATGGGCTTCGGCCACCGCGTCTACCGCGCCGAGGACCCGCGCGCCCGGGTGCTGCGCCGCACCGCCAAGGAGCTCGGCGCGCCGCGCTTCGAGGTCGCCGAGGCGCTGGAGAAGGCGGCGCTGGAGGAGCTGCACAACCGCCGCCCCGACCGCGTGCTGGCCACCAACGTCGAGTTCTGGGCCGCCATCATGCTGGACTTCGCCGAGGTCCCGGCGCACATGTTCACCTCGATGTTCACCTGCGCGCGTACCGCGGGCTGGTCGGCGCACATCCTGGAGCAGAAGCGCACCGGTCGCCTCGTGCGCCCCTCCGCGCGCTACGTGGGCCCCGGCCCGCGCCGCCCCGAGGAGATCGAGGGCTGGGACGCCATCGCCCACTGAGCGCGTCCGGCGGACGGCCGTGCTGCCGCCGCACACCACCTCTGACCAGCGGGTCCGGCCTCGACCGGGCCCGCTGTCGGCGCCCGGCGGAGAGCCGGGACCGCAGTCTCAGCCGGCGGACGGGCGTACCCGGGGCCGGCCCCCGGCCGGTAGGCTGCCCGCGTGGCTCAGATCCAGATCCCCGCTGACATCAAGCCCGCAGACGGCCGTTTCGGCTGCGGACCGTCCAAGGTGCGCCCCGAGGCCCTGAGTGGGCTCGCCGCCACCCAGACCTCCCTGCTCGGCACCTCGCACCGCCAGGCCCCGGTCAAGAACCTGGTCAAGCGCGTGCGCGAGGGCGTGAGCAGCCTCTTCTCGCTGCCGGACGACTACCAGGTCGTCCTCGGCAACGGCGGCTCCACCGCCTTCTGGGACATCGCCGCCTTCGGCCTGGTGCGGGAGAAGTCCCAGCACCTGGACTTCGGCGAGTTCTCCTCGAAGTTCGCCTCCTCCGTCAAGGCCGCGCCGTGGCTGGCGGAGCCGACGGTGATCAAGACCGCCCCGGGCACCCACCCGCTGCCGGTCGCCGAGGCCGGCGTGGACGTCTACGGCCTCACCCACAACGAGACCTCGACCGGCGTCGCGATGCCGATCAGGCGCCCGGCGGGCGCGGACGAGGGCTCGCTGGTGCTGGTGGACGCCACCTCGGGCGCCGGCGGCCTGCCGGTGGACATCACCGAGACCGACGTCTACTACTTCGCCCCGCAGAAGTCCTTCGCCTCCGAGGGCGGCCTGTGGCTGGCCACCTTCTCCCCCGCCGCGCTGGAGCGCGCCGCCGAGATCGCCGGCTCCGGCCGGTACGTCCCGCCGTTCTTCTCGCTGCCGACGGCCATCGACAACTCGTCGAAGGACCAGACGTACAACACCCCGTCGATCGGCACGCTGTTCCTGCTGGCCGACCAGCTGGAGTGGCTGAACGGCAACGGCGGGCTGGACTGGGCCGTCGCCCGTACGGCCGACTCCTCCTCCCGGCTGTACGGCTGGGCCGAGAAGTCCTCCTTCGCCAACCCGTTCGTGGCGAACCCGGCCGAGCGCTCCCAGGTGGTCGGCACCATCGACTTCGACGAGTCGGTGGACGCCGCCGCGGTCGCCAAGGCACTGCGTGCCAACGGCATCGTGGACACCGAGCCGTACCGCAAGCTGGGCCGCAACCAGCTGCGCATCGCGATGTTCCCGGCGATCGACCCGGCGGACGTCGAGGCGCTCACCCAGTGCATCGACTACGTGGTCGAGAAGCTCTGACCGCACCCGGACGCCGGCACGGCTGAGGGCCACCGCCTGCGGGCGGTGGCCCTTGCGTGTGTCCGGCCTACCGGTTGACGAGTGAGCTGATCAGCACGATGACCAGCAGCAGCACCAGGGTGCCGGAGACGATGCGCATACGAGTCTTGGGATCCACGGTCAACGAGCGTACCTCCGGCTCACACCCGGGCCGACCGGCGCCCTCAGCTCCAGTCGGCCAGCGGCCAGGAGCGCAGTGACTCGTAGCGGACGGCGCCGCCCTCCTCGCGGCTCTCCATCAGGTGCAGCTCGACGGCCTCCCACTCCGGACCCGAGTACGGCGCCAGCGCCGCCGCCAGCGTGTCCAGCTCGGCCGCCGCGACCCGCTGGACGGCCCGCCGGTGACCGCGGTGGGAGCCGGCCCGGGCCAGCGTGAGGTGGGGGTGGAAGCCGAAGGCGTCGGTGTCCCCGGTGAACTCGGCGACGGCCCCGGTGACCGCCTCGGCGAGCCTGCGCAGCGCCCAGGTCTGGCCCTCCACCCCGGCCCAGAGCACCCGGTCGCCGAACCGGCCGGCGCCCGCGATCCGCAGCCGGTGCGCCGGGTGCACCTCGGCGACGGCGGCCAGACCGCTCTCCAGCTCCGGCAGCCGCTCGGCCGGCACCTGGCCGAGGAAGGCGAGGGTGAGGTGCCAGCCGGCGGCGGAGGTCCACCGCAGCCGGTCGGCCCCGGGCAGGCCGTGCAGGGGGGCGACCGCGTCGGCCAGCTCCTGGAGTGCCGGGATCGGCGGCAGGACCGCCGTGAACAATCTCATGGGCCCATCCTCCCGCTCTTCCCACGCCCCCGAACCTGGGCTAGAACGGGTTCATGATCGATTCAAGCGGCGTGAAGATCCGCACCGGAGGTCCCGAGGACGTCCCCGACATCCTCGCCCTGCTCGACGGAGCCGTGGCCTGGCTGGCCGACCAGGGCCGCACCGGCCAGTGGGGCGACCGGCCCTTCTCCACCGACCCGGCCCGCGCGGAGCACATCGCGCAGTACGGCGCCGAGCCGTTCCTGATCCGCCTCGCCGTCGACGACCAGGGCCGTACGGTCGGCTCCTGCGTGCTCTCCGAGGAGCGCGGCCGGTACGTGCCCGCCGTGGACGAGCGCGAGCTGTTCGTCCGCAACCTGGTCACCGACCGCAGCCGCAAGGGCTCGGGCATCGGCGCCGCGCTGATCGCCGACGCGGTCGAGGAGGGCCGCCGGCGCGGCATCGGCCTGCTGCGGGTGGACTGCTACGCCGGCGCCGACCGCCGACTGGTCGCCCAGTACCGGGCGCTCGGCTTCACCGAGACGGAGAGCTTCGAGGTCGAGCAGCCGACCGGTGTCTGGCCGGGCCAGGTGCTCGCCATCCGGCTCTGACCCGGCGCCGCCGGGCGCCCCTCGGGCCCCGGCCCGGACCGCAGAGGACCCCCGGGGCGGGCCCCGGGGGTCGGCAGGACGACGGTCTCGGCCGCCACCACCGGCACGGCGTCAGGGCATCGCGACCAGTGCGGCGCCACCACCGGCACGGCGTCACGACCAGCAGGGCGTCACCACCGGCACGGCCGCGCCGCAGCCGTCAGCAGGCCGGGGCCAGCTCCGCCTTGCTCGCCGCGCGGGTCCGCGGCACGACGGCCACCACCCGGCCGCCGCGGCCCGGGTGCAGGTCGAAGCGCACCCGCAGGTCCGCGCTGCGGGCCAGCGCCAGGCCGACCGCGCCGGCCGCCAGCGCGGAGACCACGCCGCAGGCCAGCAGGCCCAGCCGGGGCCCGTACGAGGCGGTGACCCAGCCGACGATCGGGGCGCCGATCGGGGTGCCGCCGGTGAAGACCAGCACCAGCAGGCCCATCACCCGGCCGCGCACCTCGGGGTCGGTGGCCAGTTGCAGCGTGGAGTTGACCGAGGTGTTGAAGCTCAGCCCGAACACGCCGATCAGCGTCAGCAGCAGCGCGAAGGTCCAGTAGTCGGGCGCGAAGGCCGCGACGACCTCCAGCAGCCCGAAGCCCAGGGCCGCGCCGACCAGGCGGCGCAGCCGCGGCGCGCCCCGGCGGGCGGCGAGCAGCGCGCCGGCCAGTGAGCCGACCGCCATCGCGGTGTTCAGCAGGCCGTACTGCCCGGCGCCCACCTTGAAGGTGTCGTAGGCGAAACCGGACAGCAGCGTCGGGAAGTTGAAGCCGAAGGTGCCGATGAACCCGGCCAGCACCATCGGCCAGAGCAGCTCGGGCCGCTCCTTCACGTAGCGCAGGCCCTCGCGCAGCTGGCCCTTCTCGCGGGCGATCGGCTCGGTCGGGCGCAGTTCGCCCTCCCGCATGGCGAGCAGCCCGCCGATCACGGCGGCGAAGGACAGCGCGTTGACGGCGAAAGCCCAGCCGCTGCCGACCGCGGCGATCAGCAGGCCCGCGACGGCGGGGCCGACCAGGCGGGCGGTCTGGAAGTTGGCGGCGTTCAGGCTGACGGCGTTGGCGAGGTCCTTGGGCCCGACCATCTCGGAGACGAAGGCCTGCCGGGTCGGGTTGTCCACCACGGTGACCAGGCCGAGCAGCAGCGCGAAGGCGTACACGTAGTAGGGCGTGACGATGCCGCTGACGGTCAGCACGGCCAGGCCGGCGGCGAGCAGGCCCATGGTGCCCTGGGTGTAGATCAGCAGTCGGCGCTTGGGCATCCGGTCGGCGAGCACACCGCCGAACAGGCCGAGCAGCAGCATCGGCAGGAACTGCATGGCGGTGGTGATGCCGACGGCCAGCGGGCTGCCGGTGAGGCTCAGCACCAGCCAGTCCTGGGCGATCCGCTGCATCCAGGTGCCGGTGTTGGACACCACCTGGCCGGCGAAGTAGTAGCGGTAGTTGCGGACGCGCAGGGAGGAGAACATCCCCCCGGGCCTGGTGAAGCGGGCGCCTGTGGGGGACGGGGCCGCGGAGCGGCCGGGAGCGGCGGGGTCGTCCGCCGCGGTGCGTTCGTCGGGGTCGTCGTCGCCGTTGCCGGGCAGTCCCGTCGGAGCGGGGGCCTGGGCGTCGGCGGCCGCGGGGCCTGCCGCGGCGGGGTCGGTGGTCGGGTCGTCGGTACGGATGGCGGCGGCGCTGGCTGCGGCCGGCGGTGTCACGGTGGTCTCCCCTCGCGGCGCGACGGCCGTGGTGGCGGCCGTCGC
>NZ_JBEPAK010000021.1:0-44136 GCF_040298565.1 Kitasatospora sp. NPDC001539
CGGGCGGTTCCTGGTGAACCGCCCGCCCCTCGGAGCGCGCCGATCAGGCCAGCAGGGCCTCGATGACGCCGGTGTGGGCGTCCTTCAGCTCGGCCAGCGAGACGGTGAACTGCCCCTGGACGTCCAGGCTGTCGCCGTCCACGACACCGATCCGGGCGGCCGGCAGGCCGCGCGCGGTGCACATGTCGTTGAAGCGGAGCTCCTCGCTGCGCGGCACCGCCACGACGGCGCGGCCGGCCGACTCCGAGAACAGGAAGACGAACGGGTCCATGCCCTCGGGCACGACGATCCGGGCACCGTGACCGCCCTTGAGGCAGCTCTCCACCAGCGCCTGGCCGAGGCCGCCGTCGGACAGGTCGTGCGCGGCGTCGATCATGCCGTCGCGCGAGGCGGAGATCAGGATCTCGCCGAGCAGCCGCTCGCGCTCCAGGTCGACCCGGGGCGGCAGACCGCCGAGGTGGTCGTGGACCGCCTGGGACCAGGCCGAGCCGCCGAGCTCGTCCGCCGTGTCACCGAGCAGGTAGAGCAGCTGCCCCTCCTCGGCGAAGGCGACCGGGGTGCGCCGGGTGACGTCGTCGATGACGCCGAGCACCGCGACCACCGGGGTCGGGTGGATGGCGACCTCGCCGGTCTGGTTGTACAGCGAGACGTTGCCGCCGGTGACGGGGGTGCCGAGCACCAGGCAGGCGTCGGCCAGGCCGCGGGTCGCCTCGGCGAACTGCCACATCACGTCCGGGTCCTCGGGGGAGCCGAAGTTGAGGCAGTCGGAGACGGCGAGCGGCTTGGCACCGCCGGCCGCGACGTTGCGGTACGCCTCGGCCAGGGCCAGCTGGGCGCCGGTGTACGGGTCCAGCTTGGCGTAGCGGCCGTTGCCGTCGGTGGCGACCGAGACGCCGAGGTTGGTCTCGTCGTCGATCCGGATCATGCCCGAGTCCTCGCCGTGCGAGAGCACGGTGTTGCCGAGCACGTAGCGGTCGTACTGGTCGGTGATCCAGGACTTGGAGGCCTGGTTCGGGTGGCTCGCGACCTTCAGCAGGTCGGCCTTGAGGCCCTCGCCGGTGGTCGGGCGGGCCAGCCGCTCGGCGGTGGGGGCGTCGGCCTGCAGCGCGTCCTGCCAGCTCGGGCGGGCGTACGGGCGCTGGTAGGTCGGGCCCTCGTGGGCGACGGTGCGCGGCGGCACGTCCACCACGAGCTCGCCGTGCCAGAAGATCTCCAGGCGCTCGCCGTCGGTCACCTCACCGATGACGTTGGCGATGACGTCCCACTTCTCGCAGATCTCCAGGAAGCGGGCGACCTTGTCGGGCTCCACGATCGCGCACATGCGCTCCTGCGACTCGCTCATGAGGATCTCCTCCGGCGAGAGCGTGTGGTCGCGCAGGTGCACGGTGTCCAGCTCGATCCGCATGCCGCCGGAACCGGCCGAGGCCAGCTCGCTGGTGGCGCAGGACAGGCCGGCGCCGCCGAGGTCCTGGATGCCCTTGACGAGCTTCTCGCGGAACAGCTCCAGGGTGCACTCGATGAGCAGCTTCTCCTGGAAGGGGTCGCCGACCTGGACGGCCGGGCGCTTGGCCGGGCCCGCTGCGTCGAAGGTCTCGGAGGCCAGCACCGAGACGCCGCCGATGCCGTCGCCACCGGTGCGGGCGCCGTACAGGATGACCTTGTTGCCGGCGCCGGAGGCCTGCGCGAGGTGGATGTCCTCGTGCTTCATGACGCCCACGCACAGGGCGTTGACCAGCGGGTTGCCCTGGTAGCAGGAGTCGAAGACGACCTCGCCGCCGATGTTCGGCAGGCCCAGGCAGTTGCCGTAGCCGCCGATGCCCGCGACGATGCCGGGCAGCACGCGCCGGGTGTCCGGGTGGTCGGCCGCACCGAAGCGCAGCGGGTCCATCACGGCGACCGGACGGGCGCCCATCGCCAGGATGTCGCGCACGATGCCGCCGATGCCGGTGGCCGCGCCCTGGTAGGGCTCGATGTACGACGGGTGGTTGTGCGACTCGACCTTGAAGGTGACCGCGTAGCCCTGGCCCACGTCGACGACGCCGGCGTTCTCGCCGATGCCGACGAGCATCGCGTCCGAATCGGGCTTCTTCTCGCCGAACTGCTTCAGGTGGACCTTGCTGCTCTTGTACGAACAGTGCTCCGACCACATCACCGAGTACATCGCGAGCTCGGCGCCGGTCGGGCGGCGGCCGAGGATCTCCCGGATGCGGGCGTACTCGTCCTCCTTGAGGCCGAGCTCGGCCCAGGGCTGCTCGGCGTCCGGCGTCTGCTCGGCGTTCTTGACGGTGTCGAGGCTCATCAGGCGTTCACCAGCTGCTTCAGGACGGAAGTGAAGAAGCCCAGGCCCTCGGTGGTCGGGCCGGTGAGCGGCTCCACGGCGTGCTCCGGGTGCGGCATCAGGCCGACGACATTGCCGGCGGCGTTGGTGATGCCGGCGATGTCGCGGTACGAACCGTTCGGGTTGACGTCCAGGTAACGGGCGACGACCCGGCCCTCCGCCTCCAGTTCGTCCAGGACGCGCTCGTCGGCGACGAAGCGGCCCTCGCCGTTCTTCAGCGGGACGACGATTTCCTGGCCCGCCGAGTAATCCGCGGTCCAGGCCGTGCCCGCGTTCTCGATGCGCAGCTTCTGGTCGCGGCAGATGAAGTGCAACGAGTCGTTCCGGGTGAGCGCACCGGGCAGCAGGTGCGATTCGCAGAGCACCTGGAAGCCGTTGCAGATACCGAGCACCGGCATTCCGGCCTTCGCCTGCTCGATCACGGTGTCCATCACCGGGGAGAAGCGGGAGATCGCGCCGCAGCGCAGATAGTCGCCGTAACTGAATCCGCCCGGCAGGACGACGGCGTCGACCTGGTGGAGATCCTTGTCACGGTGCCAGAGGGCGACCGGCTCGGCGCCGGCCAGGCGGACCGCGCGCTGGGCGTCGCGGTCGTCGAGCGACCCGGGGAAAGTGACGACGCCGATGCGGGTGGTCACTTCGCCGCCTCCTCGACCCGGACGGTGAAGTCCTCGATCACGGTGTTGGCGAGAAAGGTCTCGGCGGCTTCGCGGATACGGGCGAGCGCGGCGTCGTCGACCGGGCCCTCCACTTCCAGCTCGAAACGCTTGCCCTGGCGGACGTCGGCGATCCCGGTGAATCCGAGACGGGGCAGTGCACGCTGCACCGCCTGTCCCTGGGGGTCGAGGATCTCCGGCTTGAGCATGACGTCGACTACGACGCGTGCCACTGGCACTCCCGGTGGTGTCTTCGGTGAGGCGGGGGAACTCCAGACTACCGGCCGTTTCGGGCGGGATTGCTGGCCGGGGAGGGTGACGCGCGTAGACCCACGACCCTTACGCCGCAAGGGATCCGGGGCACCGGGCCGCCGCCGGGCCCGCTCGGTTTCCGCTGATTCGCGGCCCCGATCGACAACGCCCGAAGAACACCCGAATACGGCACTTGGGGACAGATCCTCCCGTCCCGCACATCGGTATCCGGCAGTCCCGCGAAGAGTCGTGAATATCCGGAAAAGAATGCCGGACTCTTCGATTTCGACCCCCTTCGGGTGCAGAATAGGGCCACCTGTCGCGGCAAGTGCTGCGTATCCGGCGGGCCACCGGGCCTGCCCGTGTGCGCTTGCGCGAGTTGGTGCACATCAGGCCACCGGGCGTACCCGCGAACCGGCAGCCGAATTGCCCGAGAGGATTGACACCCATGGCTCAGCGTGTAGTTGTCACGCTCTCCGACGACCTGGACGGCGGCGCCGCCGCGGAAACCGTCCACTTCGGCGTCGACGGGAAGTCGTACGAGATCGACCTGTCCGTGGACAACGCGGAAAAGCTGCGGGAGGCCCTCGCCCCGTTCGTCGCGGCGGGCCGCCGCCAGAGCCGCACCGGAAAGTCGTTCCGGCGCACCGCGCTCACCCCGGACCCGGCCGCCGTGCGCGCCTGGGCCCTGTCCCGCGGCATGGAGCTGCCGGCCCGCGGCCGGATCCCCAAGCACGTGTACGAGGCGTTCGCCGAGGCGAACTGACCTCCCGGGGCGCCGCCCCCGGTCGCCCCGCCCGCCCTGGTCGAAAGGGTGGGGCGACCACCCCGAACGATGCTGTAGAGTATTCCTCGTCGCCGCAACGGAGGGATCCGGAGAGGCGGCTGGTGCCCCACCAGGCACCACGCGGACGTGGCTCAGTTGGTAGAGCATCACCTTGCCAAGGTGAGGGTCGCGAGTTCGAATCTCGTCGTCCGCTCGCAGTGCGCGAGCACAGCACAACTCAATAGTTCAGTCCTGCGGACGTGGCTCAGTTGGTAGAGCATCACCTTGCCAAGGTGAGGGTCGCGAGTTCGAATCTCGTCGTCCGCTCCAGCACGAAGGGCCCCCTCGATCGAGGGGGCCCTTCGGCATTCCCGGCCACCGGTGATCCCGCCCCCGCCACTTCGCGGGCAGAACCCCGCCGCCCGAACCCCCGCCCTCCCGCGATGACATTTGTCACCGCCGATCCGTGGATCCCCACCACCGGCCGATGACGTCGCGCACTGCCCGCGCACCGGGGCCGGCGGAAGGCTGGAGGCATGGAAACGAGCCAGCTTTCCCGCCCCGGCGACAGTGTGATCGAGGTCACCGGACTGCACCGCCACTACGGGGGCGGAACCACCGGGTACCACGCCGTCCGCGGCGTCGACCTGACCGTCGGCCGCGGCGAGCTGTTCGCCCTGCTGGGCACCAACGGTGCCGGGAAGACCTCCACCCTGGAGGTCGTCGAGGGCCTGGCCGCGCCCACCGGCGGCAGCGTCCGGGTGCTCGGCCTCGACCCCTTCACCGAGCGGGCCGCCGTCCGCCCGCGCATCGGCATCATGCTCCAGGAGGGCGGCTTCCCCGGTGAGCTGACCGCCGCCGAGACCGGCCGCGCCTGGGCCGGGATGACCAGCGGCGCCCGCCCGGTGGCCGAGGTACTGGAGCTGGTCGGCCTCGGCCACCGCGCCGGCGTCCGGGTCAAGCAGCTGTCCGGCGGCGAACGGCGCCGGCTGGACCTCGCGGTGGCCCTGCTCGGCCGGCCCGAGGTGCTGTTCCTGGACGAACCCAGCACCGGCCTGGACCCGGAGGCGCGCGCCGCCGTCTGGCGCCTGGTCCGCGACCTGCGGGCCCAGGGCACCACGGTGCTGCTCACCACCCACTACCTGGAGGAGGCCGAGGAACTCGCCGACCGGCTGGCGATCATGCACGGCGGCCGGGTGGTCACCACCGGAACCGTCGCCGAGGTGATCGCCGGCCGGCCCTCCCGGGTCAGCTTCGAACTGCCCGCGCCGACCGGCGCCGCCGGTACCGCCCTGCCGGTGCTGCCCGGGGCGGAGGTCGCCGTCGAGGGCCGCAAGGTCACCGTGCAGACCACCACCCTCCAGGACACCCTCACCGACCTGCTCGGCTGGGCCCGGCACCACGGGATCGCGCTCGGCGCCCTGGACGCCCGCAGCGCCTCGCTGGAGGAGGCCTTCCTCGCCATCGCCTCCGAGGCGGCCCACCAGGACCCGCCGCAGACCCCCGCCGCTCCCGCCCGCCCCGCCCGCCCCGCCCGCCGCCGCCTGATCGGATCCGCCCGATGACCACCGCCGCCCGCACCGCCCCCCGGGCCGCCGGCCCGCAGAGCACCGCCGCCGGCCCGCGGACCACCGCCGCCCGCCGCCTGCTCGCCCTCGGCCGCGCCGAGACGACCCTGCTGCTGCGCAACCGCACGGCCCTGTTCACCGCGCTGGTGCTGCCGCTGGTGCTGGTCACGAGCCTGCGGAGCACGCTCCAGAAGCAGGCCGAGTCCAACCCCGGCCTGGACGTCCACTCGCTGCTGGTCTACGGCTCGGTCGGGATGGCCCTGGCCTTCGTCGTGTACTACAACCTGACCGCCGCCTACGTCGGCCGGCGCGGTGAGCTGGTCCTCAAGCGGCTGCGCACCGGCGAGGCCAGGGACCTGGAGATCCTGCTGGGCACGGCCGTGCCCTCGCTCACCCTGGGCCTGCTGATGGCCGCCCTGATCGGGATCGGCGGCAGCCTGGGCCTGCGCCTGGCCGTGCCCGTCAACCCCCTGCTGATGCTGATCGGGCTGGGGTTGGCCCTGGCCACCATGATCGCCCTGGCCGCCCTGTCCAGCGCCTTCACCAGGACCGTCGAGACCGCCGGCATCACCACCCTGCCGGTCATGCTGGTGATGCAGCTCGGCTCCGGCCTGTTCGTCCCGCTGGAGGTCATGCCCGGCCGGCTGGCCGACGTCTGCCGCCTGCTGCCGACCACCCCCGCCTTCCAGCTGATCCGGCTCGGCTGGTTCGGCACCGACGGCTCGGCCGCCCCGACCGGCTTCGCCGGCAGCTGGGGCGCCGCCGCCCCGCACCTCGCCACCGGAACGGTCTGGCTGGGCCTGGCGGTCTGGGGCGCCGTCCGGTACTTCCGGTGGGAGCCGCGCCGCTGACCGCGCCCGGGACGATCCGAAGGATCTTCCGCCGTTCTCCCTCTGATATGAAGGCAGCCACACGATCGTGATCAGACGGGGAGCGCAGCGATGGTCCGGGGGCCGATCCGCCGTTGGAAGGGGTACGGCAAGCCGCAGCGCGCCGAGCTGTACTTCCGTTGGTCGCTCTACCTGGTGGCGTGGATCATGCTGCCGATCAACCTGTTGGCCACCGCCTCCGGGGTGCAGCTCCAGGGAACGGCTCCCGCCGCACGGACCGGCCTGGTCCTCTCCCTCGCCTCCGTCCTGGTCACCCTCCGGGCCTACCGCACCTCGCTCGACCACTACCTGGGCCGGCCCGGCAACCACCGGCGCTGGCTGATCACCAGCGCCGCCCTGACCGTGGCCGGCTCCTGGACCGTCCTGCTGCTCGGCCCGTCCTCCGACGGGCTCTCGCCCCACCCGGACCCGCCGTTCACCGCGGTGATCGCCGCCGGGCTGGTCGGAGCCACCGCGGGCCCCACGGGGGTGGGCCTGCGGTGGCCGTGGGCCCTCCTCACCGGGACCGTCCTGCTGCTCCTGATCGCCCCGGCGATGCTGCTCGCCGGAGTCGGCTTCGGCACCACCACGGGATGGCTGGTCGGCTCGCTCGTCGGAACGGTCGTGCTGATCGCCAGCTGCCGCAGCTTCGCCTGGGTCACCGCGATCGTCTGGGAGCTGGACGCCGCCCGCGAGGTGCAGTCCCGGCTGGCCGTCGCCGAGGAGCGGCTGCGGTTCTCCCGGGACCTGCACGACGTGATGGGCCGCAACCTCACCACGATCGCGCTGAAGAGCGAACTCGCCGTGCAGCTCGCCCGGCGCGGGCGCCCGGAGGCCGCCGACCAGATGGCCGAGGTGCAGCGGATCGCCCAGGACTCCCAGCGCGAGGTGCGGGACGTCGTCCGCGGCTACCGCACCGCCGACCTGCACGCCGAGGCGATCGGGGCCCGGGCGGTGCTGCGCTCCGCCGACATCGCCTGCGAGATCGACCTGGGCGAGCACGCCGACGGCCTGCCGCTGCCGGTGCAGTCGGTGCTCGGCTGGGTGATCCGCGAGGCCACCACCAACGTGCTGCGGCACAGCGAGGCCGCCCACTGCCTGATCCGGCTGCGGCGGGAGGACGGCCGGGCAGTGCTGGAGCTGGAGAACGACGGGGTGCCCGAGGTGCCGATCCCGTCCCAGGGCGCCGGTACGGGGCTGCGCGGCCTGCGCGAACGGCTCGCCCTCCACGACGGCGAGCTGACCGTCCCGGCCGCCGCACCGGGTACCTTCCGGATGCTCGCCGCCGTACCGCTGTGACCCGCGCCGCCGAGGAAGGCCCGCCGATGACCGACACCGCCCCCGTCCGCGTCCTGCTCGCCGACGACGAGCACCTGATCCGGGGCGCGCTGGCCGCGCTGCTCTCGCTGGAGGACGACATCGAGGTGGTCGCCCAGGCCGGCTCCGGCCCGGAAGCGCTGGCGATGGCCCGGGTGCACCGGCCCGACATCGCGGTGCTGGACCTCCAGATGCACCCCCGGTCCGGCGGCCGGGAGGTGCCCCCGGGCCTGGACGGCATCGAGACGGCCGCCGAACTGCGCCGGCTGCTGCCGGACTGCCGCTGCATGATCCTCACCGGCCACGGCCGCCCCGGCTACCTGAAGCGGGCGCTGGAGGTCGGGGTGCGAGGCTTCCTGCCGAAGACCGTCTCGGCGGCCGACCTGGCCGGCATCATCCGCACCGTGCGCTCCGGCGGCCGGTACGTGGACCCGGAGCTCGCGGCGGACGCGATCAGCGCCGGGGAGAGCCCGCTGACCCCGCGCGAGACCGACGTCCTGGAGCTGGCCGCGGACGGCACCCCGATCGCGGAGATCGCCGCACGGGCCGCGCTGTCCCAGGGCACCGTGCGCAACTACCTGTCCTCGGCGGCCGGCAAGCTGGGTGCGGAGAACCGGCACGCGGCGGTGCGGATCGCCCGCGAGCACGGCTGGATCTGAGCCGCCGCGCCCGCGGGCGTCACCGGGGCGTCACGCCCAGGAGGTGCCGGTCAGCCGCTCGTACACCTCGATGTACTTGGCGCGGGTCCGCTCCACGACCTCGGCCGGGAGCGCGGGCGGCGGCTGCTCGCTGTAGCGGTCCCAGCCGGAGGCCGGGGAGACCAGCCAGTCGCGGATCAGCTGCTTGTCGAAGGACGACTGCGAGCGCCCGGGCCGGTACGCGTCGGCCGGCCAGTAGCGGGAGGAGTCCGGGGTGAGCACCTCGTCGCCGATCACCAGCTCGCCGTCCAGCAGACCGAACTCGAACTTGGTGTCGGCCAGGATGATGCCGCGCTCGCGGGCGATGTCCCGGGCCCGGGCGTAGACGTCCAGGGTGGTGCGGCGCAGCTGGGCGGCCAGCTCGGAGCCGATCCGGCGGGCGGTCTCCTCGTACGGGACGTTCTCGTCGTGCTCGCCCACCTCGGCCTTGAGCGCCGGGGTGTAGATCGGGGCGGGCAGCTCGGAGCTGTTCTCCAGGCCCTCCGGCAGGGCGATGCCGCAGACCGTCCGGCTCTGCTCGTACTCGGTCAGGCCGGAGCCGGCCAGGTAGCCGCGGGCGACCGCCTCGACCGGGATCATCTCCAGGCTCCGGCAGACCAGCGTGCGGCCCTTCCAGTCCGCCGGGGCGCCGGCCGGGACCTCGGTGGAGAGCACGTGGTTGGGCACGATGTCGGCGATCCGCTCGAACCACCACAGCGAGAGCTGGGTGAGGATGCGGCCCTTGTCGGGGATCTCGTTCGGCAGCACCCAGTCGTGGGCGGACGTCCGGTCGCTGGCGACCATGACCAGCTCACCCGCCTCGGTGCGGTAGAGGTCGCGCACCTTGCCGGTGTGCAGGTGGACCAGGCCGGGTACCTGGACCGGCTCGGGCTTGGTGACAAATCCGCTCAAGGTGTCTCAGTCCTCAGGGGTCGTTCACGGGCCCGGGGCACCGCGAAAGGGGAGGTCACTGCACCCGCAGTCTTTCACGACCGGTGAACGTCAGTTCTTGCAGAGCCGGTCCAGCAGGTTGGCGGTGGCCCGCTGGATCCGCTCGTCGGTCAGCCCGGGGCGGCCCAGCGCGGGCGACCAGGCGAAGGTCCCGGCCGCGAAGACGTACGCGCCGCTGGGCGCCCGGTAGAGCGAGGTCTCCTGGTAGCGGGTGCGGCCGGCCATGTCCCGGTACGGCGAGTGCGCCAGCAGCACCCGCTCGGTGTGCTCGGGCAGGGCGACCTTGGGGTAGTACCGGTCGGCCTCGCCGGCGACCAGGCCGGGCAGCTCGTCGCCCTCCTGGAGCCCGGTGCCGTCCCAGAGCCAGTGCGCGGTGTGCCGGGCGACCAGCGGGACGGGCGCGGCGACCCGGCCCGAGTACTGCACCCCGAGCAGGTGCTGCTCGGGCTCCCCGGCGTCCCGCCACAGCGCGCTGGCCGCCCCGGGCACCCCGGCGGCCGGGCTGCCGGGCGGCACCTTCTGCCGCTTGCGGCAGTTGAGCAGCCGGTGCGGCTCACCGGAGGCGGCGGCGGTCAGCTCCACCCGCCAGTACATGGTGTTGGCGGAGAGGAAGACCAGCGAGGTGCCGCCGTCCCGGGCCCGCTCGGCGGCCCGGCGCATCGGCTCGGACCAGTACTCGTCGTGGCCGGGGAAGACCAGCGCCCGGTGCTCGGCCGGGTCCACCAGGCCGGCGTGCAGGTCGGTGGCGGTGGCGTAGGACAGGTCGTAGCCGTAGCGCTCGGCCCAGCGGATGAAGTCGTACGCGTGGCCCACGTGCAGCGGCAGGCCGGCGGTGGCGTGCGGGCGGTCGAAGGACACCGTGACGGCCGCCTCGGACTCGCCGACCAGCCCGCCCAGGCCGTCCCAGGCGTGGTAGAGGCTGGCGCCGGTGCGGCCGTCCTCGGGGAACAGGTTGTACGCCTGCCAGGTCACGTCCGGGAGCACCAGGAGCAGTTCGGCCCGGTGCCCCTGGTCCGCGAAGTCCCGCACGGTGAAGGGGATGTGGCTGCGGTGCAGCATGTCCGCGGTGGTCAGCACGGCGACGTACGCGCCGGGCTGCCAGTGCGCCGGGACCTGCAGCCGCCAGGAGTGCCACCAGTGGTGGCAGGAGACCGTCCGCTCGACCACCAGGGGGGCGGGCTGGGCCAGACCGGCGATCAGCGGACTGGACGTCATGTGCCGGGCGCCGTCCCCGCCGTAGTGGCCGATCCGGTAGACGTCCACGGTGAACTCGCGG
This sequence comes from Kitasatospora sp. NPDC001539, assembly GCF_040298565.1. NCBI lineage: Bacteria > Bacillati > Actinomycetota > Actinomycetes > Kitasatosporales > Streptomycetaceae > Kitasatospora > Kitasatospora sp. NPDC001539. Next base: position 10,671 of record NZ_JBEPAK010000021.1, read on the forward strand.
GGCGGGTTGACGGTCACCCGGAAGTCCACCGAACCGCCGGGGCGGACCACCCCGGCCGAGGCGAAGCCCTTGATCTGCTGGTCCACGTCGTTGGAGCTCTGCGGCGTGCCGACCGGCGGCTTGGGCCGGGCGCCGGCCGTCAGCGGCTGCTGGCCGGGCGCGTCCACCGAGACGTACCAGGGCACGGCGCCCTCCGCGCCGGCCAGGTACTGGTCGGGGCTGCGCAGCCAGGGCAGCGGGCCCTGGCCGAAGGGGTCGGAGACGCTGTAGGCGTGCGTGCCCGACTCCCAGCGGCGGTTGAGTTCGGTCCCCACGCGCCCCTCCCAGGTGCACTTCCGTCCGGTTGGCACGTGCCCCCCGGATGTGCGTGCGGTCTAATACACCACACCGTGCTGGCGCTGCGTCACCCCACGGTAGCAATTGGTGTCGCCAATCTCGCGGGTCTTCCCGGCAGGGCCTCCGGCCTGCGGAGACGGCCGGTGGACGGGCCCGGCGGGGGCGCGTGCCGGGGCGCCGAGCGCCGTCCGGTCCGTCACAGCCGGACGGGTTTCTCCAGGCGGACCTCGGCGGCGTCCAGCCAGGCGCGCAGCGGGCCGTCCTGGCCCTGTTCGACGGCCTGGGCGACGGGTGCGGCCAGGTCGGTGCGGCGGACCCCGCCGAGCAGCAGCACCGGGCCGTCCAGCCAGTCCAGGCCGGGGGCGCCGCCGGTGGTGTCCACGGCGGCGCAGCAGACCATCGCGGTGACGTGGTCGACCAGCAGGTCCCGGCCGGTGCGGTCGGGCTCCAGCACCGGGGCCGGGGTGGTGGTGCGGGCCAGCTGGGCGGCGAGCGCGGCGGCCAGCTGCTCGCCGTCGCCCTCGGCGAGCCGGACCAGCAGCCGGGTGAGGGTGGGGGCACCGGGGCGGGCCTGCGGGGCGAGCCGGTCCAGGGCGGACTGCAGGGCGGCCGCGCGGGCCCGCCAGCCGGCGTCCACCACCTCGGCCGGGTAGTCGGCCCACTCCAGCTCGTGCCAGACGCCGGCCGGCGGGCGGCCGAAGAACAGCTCGGCGGCGAGCCGGGAGACGGCGCGGTCGACCGTGCCGGGCTCCTCCAGCAGGTCGCAGGCGGGGCGGTCGCCGAGCCGGTTGCCGTAGCCGTCGGCCAGCCGGTCGCGGCGGGACAGCTCGGTGAGGGCGGCGGCCACCCCGGCGTTGAGGTGGGCGGGGTGGCGGCCGAGCCGCCAGGCGGGCAGGGCGACCCGGGTGAGCAGCCGGTCCCAGCCGGCGTAGGCCAGGCCCACCTGCTCCTGGGCGGCGATCCGCAGCCCGTAGTCGACCGTCCGGGCGTGTTCGGAGGCCCAGCCCGCGACGGAGCGCTCCAGCTCGGCGGAGTGGCCCCGGCAGGCGCGGAGCAGCCGGCGGGTGATCCGCCGGGTGACCCGGTCGGCCAGGCCGGCCGGACCGCGGCGGGCCGGTCGCGGCGGGGCGGCCAGGAGGCCGCCGCCGAGGCCGGGGACGCTGCCCGCGCCGGAGTCCAGGCAGGCGTCCAGGCTGCGCAGGAAGCGGCGGGCGGCGGCGATCTCCGGGTCGGCGGAGGCACCGGTGCCGGCCACCACCGGGGCGAGCAGGGCACGCAGTTCGCCGGCCCGCATCCACCACAGGAAGGGCGAGCCGATCACCAGCACCGGTGCGGGCGGCGCGGGGTGCGGCCGCAGGGCGGTGGAGCGCCGCACCGGCGGGAGGTCCTCCAGCCAGCTGTCGCAGTCCGGGGTGAGCGCGATCGCGGAGGGCGCGGGCACGTCTAGCCGGTCGGCGAGCTCGTCGATCAGCCGGTAGAGCTCGGGGGCCTCGGCCCGGGCGACCGGGACGGCCGGGGTCTGCGGCGGGACGGCCCGGCGGTAGGCGCCGGCGGTCAGCCAGGCCACCAGCAGGGTCAGCGCGGCGACCGCGCAGACCGCCCAGCGGGCGGCGTCCCAGCCGGCGGCGTCCGGGGCTCCGGGCGCGCCTATCCGCCCGGTGAACCGGCCGGCGAGCAGGACCACCGCGACGGCGGCGGGAAGGACGGCGGCGGCCAGGGCCAGGCCTCGGACCCGCAGGACCGCCTGGGCGTGAGCGCGCGCGGTGTCGACAGCAGCCATACGGTGCGGCACCCCCTTCGGAGCCCTCGGGCGCCCGGCGACGGGCCCTGAGCCGACTCGAAACGATCAGTTCCGACCGGGAAGCGGAGGCGTCCGATCCCGGCAGTGCATGCTGTGTGTGGCGCTTACTGACATTTTCGACGCCCCGGTCCGGGCGGACGTTCCGGATCGATCCGGTTTCCACTCGTCCCGGTGACGCCGACCGGATTCCGGACACCTGCGACCGGTCCGGTGCGAAGCACCCGGGCGACCGCCCGGCCGGACGCCGTCCAGCATCCCCCCGCGGACCCGCCGCTACCCGGCGGCGACCCCGGCGCACGGCACCGTCGCACTGCGATCCAGCGCACCATAAGGCCGAGCGCCCGGTTACGTCAGCCGGATGCGGGTGCTGTCACCCGATGGGCTGGAATCCGGCCGCCGAACGGTGCGCCGCCGCCCGGACCGCCGTCCCGCCGGAAACGCCGAGGGCGCTGCGCCCAGTGGGTTGATTCCCGCCGGGGCAACGCCCTCGAAGAGGTGTACCGGGCCTACGCGGTGGCCGCCTTGAGCGCGATGTCGGTGCGGTGCTGGCCGCCCTTGAGGGAGATCCGCTCCACCGCGGCGTACGCGCGCCCGCGCGCCTCGGCCAGGTCGGCGCCGGTCGCGGTGACCGACAGGACGCGGCCTCCGGCGCTCAGCACCCGGCCGTCCTCGTCCGCCCTGGTGCCGGCGTGCAGCACGTACGCGGTGCCGTCCGCCTCCGCCTCGGCCAGGCCCTCGATCGGGTCGCCGGTGCGCGGTGCGGCCGGGTAGCCCTCGGAGGCGACGACCACGGTGACGGCCGCGCCCTCGTCCCAGCGCAGCGGCTCCAGCTGGTCCAGGGTGCCGGTGGCCGAGGCCAGCAGGACGCCGGCCAGCGGGGTGCGCAGCCGGGCCAGCACGACCTGGGTCTCCGGATCGCCGAAGCGGGCGTTGAACTCGATCACCCGGGTGCCGCGCGAGGTGAGCGCCAGGCCCGCGTACAGCAGGCCGGAGAACTCGGTGCCGCGGCGGCGCAGCTCGTCCACGGTCGGCTGCAGGACGGTCTCCAGGACCTCCTCCACCAGCCCGGGCGGTGCCCACGGCAGCGGGGAGTAGGCGCCCATGCCGCCCGTGTTCGGGCCCTCGTCGCCGTCCAGGGCGCGCTTGAAGTCCTGCGCGGGCTGCAGCGGCAGCACGGTGGTGCCGTCGGTGATCGCGAACAGCGAGACCTCGGGGCCGTCCAGGTACTCCTCGATGACCACGCGCTCGCAGGCGGCGGCGTGCGCCAGCGCGGCCTCGCGGTCGGAGGTGACCACGACGCCCTTGCCGGCGGCCAGGCCGTCGTCCTTGACCACGTACGGCGCGCCGAAGGCGTCCAGCGCCGCGGCGGCCTCCTCGGGGGTGGTGCAGACGTAGGAGCGGGCGGTGGGCACGCCGGCGGCGGCCATCACGTCCTTGGCGAAGGCCTTCGAGCCCTCCAGCCGGGCGGCCGCGCCGGAGGGGCCGAAGACCGGGACGCCGGCCGCGCGGACGGCGTCCGCGACGCCCGCCACCAGCGGGGCCTCCGGGCCCACCACCACCAGGTCGGCACCGAGCCGCAGGGCCAGCTCGGCGACCCGGTCGCCGTCCAGCTGGTCGACCGGGTGCACCGTCGCCACGCCGGCGATCCCGGCATTGCCCGGGGCGCAGTGCAACTCGGTCACGGAGGGATCTTGGGACAGGGAGCGGCACAGGGCGTGTTCGCGGGCGCCGCCGCCGATGACGAGGACCTTCACGCCTGGCAGCGTAGTCGGTGGCCCGTTCCGACCGCGCTCCGGTCCCGTCGGATCCTCCAGGAGAACAGCTCCGTACGCCGACGAGGCAGGAGGATCCTCCAAGGCGGCCGGGGGTCGGATGCACACCGCGTGCCCGGGTCAGGACGGCGGGTCACCGCGGCCTCGCTCGGACGGGTGAAATCCCGCCACCCCCCGCAACCCGCTCACCTCGGCTTCCGGCGGCCGAAACCGGTAACGATCACCGTGGAAGGCACCCATGGTCAGCCATTTGGCGGTAAGAAGTGCTGTTGGACAACCAACGGCAGACGCCACGTCAGCCGATGCGCCGACAGACCCAGCCGCCCGCCCGCCACAGGGAGCCCCACAGGTGAGCCAGCCGGAAATGCAGCCCGAGGAGAGTGCCTGGGGCAAGGAGATCGGCGAGGAGGACCAGCCCGTCGCCGCCGTCGCACCGCGGGCCTCCACCCGCCGCCGGACCGATCTGAGCACCCGACAGTTCCCGCTCGGGGACTGGGGCGAGCCCGCCGAGCGGCTGGAGGAGCTCTACCGCTGGTCCGAGGAGCGGGCGGTCGAGGCGATCGAGTGGTACCGCCGGGACCGCATCTGGAAGCGGCGCTGGGCCCGCCTGCTGCGCCTCGGGACGGCCGGCTTCGCGGTGGGCGGGGTGACCGCCCCGCTGGTGGAGCTGACCGGCACCCTCTCGCACGGTGCCGGCTGGGGCTACGTGGGCCTCGCGCTGTCCGCCGCCTGCTACGGCGCCGACCGGGTCTTCGGCCTCACCTCCGGCTGGATGCGGGACGTGTCCACCGCCCAGGCCCTGCAACGCCGCCTGGAGGCCTTCCAGTTCGACTGGGCGTCGGAGTGCGTGCGCGAGGTGCTCGGCCCGACCGAGGGCACCGCGGGCGAGGCCGCCGAGCGGTGCCTGGGCGTGCTGCGCCGGTTCTGCGAGGACGTCTCCGACATGGTCCGCACCGAGACCTCGGAGTGGATGCTGGAGTTCCGCGCCTCGATGACCCAGCTGCCCACCCAGTCGGCGGGGGCCTGGGGCGGGCGCAGCGAATCCGGGGTGGGTGCCCAGGTGCGGGTGCTGCCGCCCCCGGGCACCCGGCCCACCATGCCGCGCCAGCGGCCGCCGGAGGGCCCGCTGCGGTAGGCGGCCGGCCCCGCCACCGGGGCGGCCGCGGTGCGGGCGGCCGTGGCGCGGGCGGCCGCGAGGCGGGGCAGCGCGGGGCGGCCGCGGCGCGGGGACGCGGGCATCGGCCGTGGCGCGGGGCAGTGCGGGGCGGCCGTGGCGCGAGGAAGCGGGGATCGGCCGCCGCGCGGGGCGGCGCGCTACGCGAAGACGATCATCGAGCCCTGGGCGAGGCTGCGGGTCGCCGCCGCGTACAGGCCCGACCACGCGTGGCGCTCACGGGCGAAGGGGTGCACGTCGTCGATCGGCGGCCCGAACGGCTGCTCCAGGCCGGTCGGTCCGAGCGGCCGGGTCGGGCCCGGCGGATCGGCCGGGTCGATCCCCAGCGCCGGTGCGACGGCCTGCAGTTCGCGCAGCAGGCCGTGGCTGGAGCCGAGCGGGCCGCCGGAGGCGAGCAGGGTGTCGTCCACCAGCGGGGTGGCGAACTCGATCGGCACGTAGGCGCCGGCGTGGTCGAAGTGCCAGACCAGGTGCGACTGTTCGGCGCTGCTCTCGAACATCTCCAGCAGCTGCTCGTAGTCGCCGCCGAGCGCGTCGACCGGGGTGATGTCCAGTCCGGTGAGCCCCAGCAGGTAGGCGCGGCGCAGGAAGTGCAGCGAGTCGTAGTCGAAGGCGGCTATCGGCTCGACCGCGCCGCTCAGCCCGGGGACGTACTGGTAGACCGGCACCTGGGGCAGCCCCTGGGAGGCCAGCGCCGCGTTGTAGAGCGCGAGGTCGTCCCGGAAGGGGTTGTCGGGGCTGTGGCTCAGCACGTCCACCAGCGGGACGAGCCAGAGGTCGCAGGCCATGGCCGGCAGTTCCTCTCCGGACGGCGGGGATCGCCCGCGGGGCGGGGCGACGACGGGGGCGGGGTCGGCACCCGGACGGCCCTTGCGCGGGCAGCGGGTCCGACGCCCGCCACCCTACCGGCCCGGCGCGGCCTGCGGACCGGGCCGTCCCTGCGGAGCCTCGGTGGGCGACTCGGACAGCCGCCGGCCGAACCTTCCGTGCGGCGCCCAGCGGGGTTGCGGCACCAGGCCGAGGCCGAGACCGAGTTCCCGGCCCAGCTCCCGGCCGACCTCCTCGCTCCGCCGGGGCCGCCCCGCCGCGGTGAACCCCGCGCCCGTGGGCCCCGCCGCCGTCGTGCCCGCCCCGGGCCGTCCCTGCTCCGCCGCGGGCTGCGCGGGGGCCGGCGGCGGCGCCTGCGGATCGGCGGGCACCGGCGGCTGCGCCCCCGCGCCCTCGGTGAGCAGGGCGAGCACCGTCACCGACTCCAGCGGGCGCCCGGCCAGGCCGGCCAGCAGCCGGACGGTGAACAGGTTGTACTCGCAGACGATCCGGTGCGCGCCTTCCAGGTCACCCGCCCCGATCGCCTCGACCAGGTCGCAGTGGCGGTCCCAGCAGACCCCGGCCAGGGTGGGCATCGCCCGCAGGTAGGGTGCGGCGAACATCCAGGACTGCACCCGCAGCCAGTCCAGGTAGTCCCCGATCCGGCGGTTGCCGAGCAGGGCGGAGACCTCCTGCCAGAACCGGCGGTCGCAGCCCACCATCACGTCCAGGTTCCCGGCCCGGGCGGCCCGCACCGCCGCGTCGGCCCGCCGGCGCAGCGAGGGCAGCCGGGTGAGGTCGGGCAGGGCCCGGCGGGCGGCGAACTGGCGGTAGTAGCTGTCGGTGAGCAGGACCCTGGACTCGAAGATCTCCAGGAAGTCGTCCCAGCACAGCTCCGGCACGGTGAAGCCGCGGTGGTGCTCGGTCCGCAGCAGCCCCTGGGCGCCGAGGTCGACCAGCGCCTCGCGGGCCGGGGTCGCGGAGACGCCGTAGAGCTCGGCGATCTCCTTGACCGTGAAGTCGCGGCCGGCCGCCAGCCGGCCGGCCATCATCTCCTCGCGCAGCGCTCCGGCGATCTGTTCGCGCAGGCTGTTGCGGTGGATGACGGGACGGGGGGTGTCGCTTGCGCCGTTGCCGGACATGCGCGCGACCTCCTCGGGCAGGCCGCCGTGCCGACCCGCGACGGACCGGCCGACGAGCGGCAGGGAACACGACGAGTGCTCATCTTCTCAAACCGGCCGGGAGCAGGTACGAACCAACCCTCCGAAAGCTCCCGGGCGGCCCGGCCCGGAGCCGCCGGACCCGCCTCAGCGCTGGACCGGCGCCGGGATGCCGAGCAGGCGGTCGCGCAGCACCGGGAACTCCTCGCGCGCCTTGCCGACCTCGGCCGGCTCGAACTCGACGGTCAGCACCTCCTCCTCCGCCCCCGCCTCGGCCAGCACCCGCCCCCACGGGTCCACCACGATGCTGTGCCCGGCCTGCTCGACCCCGGCGTGGGTGCCGGCGGTGTTGCAGGCCAGGACGAAGGCCTGCTCCTCCACGGCCCGCGCCCTGGCCAGCAGCGTCCAGTGCTCGCGCCGCCGGGCCGGCCAGGCGGCCGGGACCACCAGCAGCTGCGCCCCGGCGTCCAGCAGCGCCCGGAACAGCTCCGGGAACCGCAGGTCGTAGCAGGTGGCCAGGCCCAGGGTGGCGAAGTCGGTGGACGCGGTGACGATCTCCTGCCCGGCGCCCATCACCACCGCCTCGCCGCTGTCGAAGCCGAAGCGGTGGATCTTGCGGTAGGTGTGCACCAGCTCGCCGTCCGGGGCGAACAGCAGCGAGGTGTTGTAGATCGGACCGTCCGGGTCGCGTTCGACGATCGAACCGGCGTGCACCCAGGCCCCGGCGGCCCGGGCGGCCGCCGCCATCGCGTCCGAGGTGGGCCCGTCCAGGGTCTCCGCACCCTCCGACCAGAGGTCGTAGGCGAAGCCGCCGAGCGGCCACAGCTCCGGCAGGACGACCAGGTCGGCGCCCTGCTGGGCCCGCACCAGCGCCGCCGCCCTGGCCCGCCGCTCGGCGGGCGGCTCGGCGTCCGAGACGGCGAGTTGGATCAATGAAGCGCGCACAGTACCACCGTCCACGGCAAGAGACCTACGATCATCACCCGAAAGCGCTGCCCTGCTGTCTCCCGGCAGCGTAACGTGCGGTTAGCGAGCGCGCCCGGAAGCCGGACCATCCCGGGTGGCCGCGGCAGCCGGGCGCGGAGCGTAGGAAAGCTGACGGAGGGCCGGAGATTCCCGTGACGGACAACCAGACCGTGCAGGCTTACACCGAGGCGTGGACGCACAGCATCGAGTCCATATCGGAGCTGGTCGCCCCCCTCCCGGAAGGCTCCTGGAACCGGGCCACCGAGTGCCCCGGCTGGTCGGTCCGGGACGTCGTGTCGCACGTGATCGCGGTCGAGTCCGAGCTGCTCGGCGACCCGCGCCCGATCCACTCGCTGCCGCGTGATCTTCGCCACGTCACCACCGAGTTCGCCCGCTACATCGAGCTGCCGGTCGACAAGCGCCGCTGCCACACGGCGCTGGAGATGACCAGCGAGCTGGAGTACACGATCATCCGCCGCTCCCGGGCGCTGCGGAACGCCAAGCACACGCCCGAGGAGCCGGTGCGCTGGTCGGCCGGCCCGTTCGCACGGGACGTCCCGTACCACGAGCTGCTGCGGATGCGGGCCTTCGACGTCTGGGTGCACGAGCAGGACCTGCGGCGGGCCCTGGAGAGCCCCGGCAACCTGGCCTCCCCGGGCGCCCTGGTCGCCCGGGACGTCCTGCTGGAGCGGCTTCCCAAGGCCGTCGCCCACGACGCGGGCGCCCCGGCGGGGACGACCCTGGTGGTGGACGTCACCGGCCCGGTGGAGTTCCTGCGCACCGTACGCGTGGACGCCGCCGGGCGCGGCACCGTCGACGAGTCGATCAGCCTGGCCCCCGACGTCCAGCTCACCATGGACTGGGAGACCTACCTGCGGCTCGCCTGCGGCCGCGGCCGCCCCGGCCCGGTCACCGTCGAGGGCGACAAGGAGCTGGCCGAACGGGTGCTGGCCAACTTCTCGGTCACCATCTGAGGCCACCAGCTTTCACCACCCGGCGTACACGCACCGATGTGCGCCGGGTCGGCACCACTCGTGCTTCCGTACGTCAACCCGACACCAGCCACCTCACCTCTTCGGCCTCGTTGTCCCGGGCAGTCCTGCCATCACCCGGGAGAAGGAGGAGCGTCCGATGGACGACGAGCAGGAACAGCAGGAGCGGATGGTGCTGGTGCGGTCGACCTTCCCGGTCACGGGGCAGCCGATCAGGGTCGTGATGATCGACGGGAAGCCGTGGTTCGTCACGGCGGACGTCTGTGCCGTGCTCGGCAGGCTGAACCCGAGCCAGGTGCGCAAGGTGGTCGACGCGAGCCACGCGCGCGTCGTCAACTCACGCTCGATTAGCCTAAGCGCCAGGAAGGCTAATGGCGTTCCGCAGGTGAGAAAGCCTATGCGCGGGGCAATCCGATGCTCAACGTGATCAGCGAACCAGGTCTCTACAGGCTGATCATGCGCTCGAACAAGGCCGATGCCCGGCCCTTCCAGGAGTGGGTCACCCGCGACCTTCTCCCCTCCGTCCGCCGCGGGGACGCCGATGTCCCCGTCCAGCGGCGGCGGATGGCGGAGACCCTGACCGAGGCCGATCGGAGGGAGGGTGGAGGTCGTCGCGGCGATCGAGCACGAGCACTGGCCCGGCCTGACCGTCCACTCGGACGGGACGGTCCGTTGCCGGCACGGCGAGATGATCCTCCATCTGCCACCCCGGGGGGAGGACAGCGGACCGCCGTTCGGCGCGTACTTCGCCTGCCCGGGCGGGGAGCGGGTCGGCATCCGGGGCAGCCGACTCGTCCCGGGCTGCCCCAAGCTGAGGCTCGTGGACCTGATCCGCCTGCGGAACGGGACGCAGCCCGGTGCGGTCGCCGAGCCCGCACCGGACCACGGGCTGATGTACGCGGAGATGCACGGCGCACGGGTCTTCGGGACGCCGCCGCAGATGGCCGCGTTCATGCGGGACTACCGGCCCTGAGTGGCCGCTGGGCATCACGGTCGATGATGGTCAGCGGTGGCAGCGGTGCCGCCGCGGGCGGACACGCTACGCGTCGACCTTCCGGCGGAGCCGGAGGATCATCAGCGTGCCCACCGCCAGCGGGACGTACTGCCAGCAGAACGCCCAGCGGAAGGCGGTGGCCGAGTACGACCCGGCGCCGGCCGGGGAGAGTGCGTCCAGCAGCACCCCGACGCCGAACAGGGTGATCATCGTGCCGATGAAGCCGCCCATGTTGACGATCCCGGAGGCGGTGCCGAGCCGTTCCACCGGGTTGCGGGCCCGGGCGTAGTCCAGGCCGACCAGCGAGGCCGGGCCGTTGCTGCCCATCACCAGGATCAGCCCGACCAGCAGCCAGGTCGGCGGGTGGCCGCCCGGCCAGGACAGCGCCAGTGCCCAGCCCAGCGCGGTGGCGGAGAGCACGCCGAACACGATCGGCATCCGCGCCCGGGCGGTGCGGGAGACCAGTCGGCCGAAGGCGAATCCGAAGCTCATGTTGGAGAGCACCAGCAGGGTCAGCAGCCCGCCGGCCGCGGCCCGGGACATGCCCTGCGCCTCCACCAGGTAGGGCAGGCCCCAGAGCAGGCCGAAGGAGTTGCCGGGGAACTGGGTGGTGAAGTGGATCCACAGGCCCAACCGGGTGCCCGGCTCCCGCCAGCAGTCGCGGACCTGGCGGCCGATCCCGGGCCGGTCCCGGCGTTCGACCGGCCGGACCGGCTCCGCCGCGGCCGGGGCGTCCCTCAGGCAGAGCGCGACCAGGGCGAACACCGCCACGCCGAGCAGCGCGATCGCGGTGAAGGTGGGCGTCCAGCCCTCGTCGTGGAGTGCCTGGGCGAGCACCACGGTGGTGACGAGGTTGCCACCCATCCCGGCCAGACCGGTGAGCTGGGCGACGAACGGGTTCTTCGCCGCCGGGAACCAGCGGGCGGCGATCCGCAGCACGCTGATGAAGGTCATCGCGTCGCCGCAGCCGAGCACCGCCCGGGAGAGCAGCGCCGGGGCGAAGGAGGAGCTGAACGCGAAGGCCAGCTGACCGGTGCTGAGCAGCACCACGCCGAGCAGCAGCACCCGGCGCGGCCCGAACCGGTCGACCAGCAGGCCGACCGGCACCTGCATGGCCGCGTAGACCAGCACCTGGAGGATAGAGAAGGTGGACAGCGCCGAGGCACCGATGCCGAAGCGCTCGGCGGCGTCCAGTCCCGCCACGCCGAGGCTGGTGCGGTGGATGACGGCCAGGACGTAGACGCTGACGCCGACGGACCAGGCCAGCCAGGCCGCGCGGCCGCCGGGCGGCAGGAACGCGGTGGCGGCCGGCGGCGGGACGACTACCGGCGGCTCGAGGACGGCCGGCGGCTCGAGGAGGGCCGGCGGCTGGACGCCGGCGGGGGACCGGTCGACCCCCGGGGGCTCGACGGTGGGACGGGGAGCGGGGACGGACAGGGACGGGTCTGAACGGGCTGGCTCCACGGTCATAGTCCGTCCAGACTAGTCATCCCATGATTGGACGCCCAGCCCCGGGGTGGGGGCGGGTTCGCCGGCGAACGGCTCCGGCGGGGACGGCCGCTCCCGGCCCGCCCGGCAGGGCCGTCCTCAGCCGGTCACCGTCCAGGACACCGACCTGGTCATGTAGCGGTCCCGGAAGGCCTCGTCGCGCACCCAGTCGGTGGTGTCCCGGACGGTCGCCGTCACGGTGGCCGTCCGGCCGGGGGCCAGGTCCAGCTGCGAGGTGTCCAGCGAGCCGCCGCCCGCCGCCTGCGTCACCACCGGGACGCCGTCCACCTTCCACTCCACCTTCAGCTGCCGGGTGCCGGTCAGCGGCACCGGCCGGACGTCCAGCCGGGGGCGCCCGGCCACCTCGCCGGGCGGCGGCGAGGGCGCGTCGGTCGGCCGGACCTTGCGGTAGATCTCCTTGATGATCGCCTCGCGCGAGGGCAGGTTGTAGGCGCTGCCCAGGGTGCGCATCACCGAGTCGGGGGTGGGCCGGTAGAGGCCGTTGGCACTGCGGTAGGCGCCGATGACCCCGGCGCCGTCCGGGGACTCGGCGCCCAGCCAGCGCCACCACTTGGTCTGCTTCCGGCGCATCTCGTCGGCGTTGAGGGTGGAGAGGTTCGGGTAGTCGGGGTCGTCCGGGGCGCTGTCGTACTCGTCGCCGAGGTCCCCCACCGTGTGGCCGATCTCGTGCTGGATGATCCGCCCGGCGTCCGGGCTGCCGCCGGCCAGGGTGGTCACCCCGGTGCCGCCGGCGCCGCCGTACTCCGCGGAGTTGGCCAGTGCTATCAGGTACTGCGGTCCCGAGCCGTTGCCGGCGTACCGGGCGGTGGCGGCCTCGTCGGCGCAGAGCAGCCGGGCGGTGCCCTCGCACCAGAAGTGCATCCCGAGCGGGGTGGCGGGGTTGCGGCCGCGGCTCTCCGTCTCGGCGATCCCGGAGACCGGGGAGACCACCTCGACCCGCCTTATGTTGAAGAAGCCCTGGTAGGTGCGGAACGGTTCGATGTCCATCAGGGCGTGCCAGGCCTTGTCGGCCTGCTGCCGGAACAGTTCCTGCTCGTCGCCCGTGTAGCCGTCGCCGAGCAGGACCAGGGTGATCCGGTTGGCCGGGTCCCCGGTGCGGCGTATGTCGAAGGTCGGGGCGGCCGCGGGTATCCGCTGGTCGGCGCGGAGCGCGGTGTGCGGGGGCACCGCGCGGTCGGCCGGGGCACCCGGTCCGATCACGCCGAAGGGCGACGGACCGACCAGCTCCAGGGCGGCGGGGAGTACGGCGGTGGACACCAGCACGAGCGCGGCCAGACTCCGGACGAGACGGCCTGGGGTGCCAGAAGGCATACGTCGTCCTCGGGGCTCCGGTCACCCGGCGTCGCCCGGGTGGTGGAGCGGAGACGTACCCGGACCGGCGTGTCGCCCCCACCGGCCGAAGAAAATGTCACCAACCTGGCCGAACGATCCAAACCATGCCAGTCATACCAACCAATCCCGGGAGGGCTTGGACCTGAGGGGCGCCCCGGTCGTCAGCCCCGGGCCCGCCTCCCCAGGTCCAGCAGGAGGTGCGTCCCCAGCCCGAACAGCAGCCCCCAGAAGGCCGAGCCGATCCCGAACAGGCTCATCCCCGACGCACTCGCCAGGAAGGTCACCACGGCCGCGTCCCGCCCGCGCTCCTCGGCGACCGCCGCCGCCAGGCTGCCCTGGAGCGAGGCCAGCAGCGCCACCCCGGCGATCACCGCGATCAACTCCTTCGGCAGCCCGGTGAACAGGCTCACCAGCACCCCGCCGAAGCTGCCCACCAGCACGTACAGCACGCCCGAGGACATCCCCGCGACGTACCGGCGGCGCGGGTCCGGATGGGCCTCCGGACCGGAGCAGATCGCCGCGGTGATCGCCGCCAGGTTCACCCCGGGCGAGCCGAACGGCGCCATCAGCACCGACACCGCCCCCGTCGAACCGATCAGCAGCCGGTCGTCCGCCCGGTAGCCGAAGGCCCGCATCACCCCGAGGCCGGGCGCGTTCTGCGAGGCCAGCGTGACGATGGTGAGCGGGAGCGCCAGCCCCACGAGCGCCGACCAGGAGAAGGCCGGCACCGTCAGCACCGGCACCGTCGGGCCGCCCCGGCCCACGTGCAGCGGGAGCCCCACGGTGAGCGCCGCCAGCACCCCGCCGACCACCAGCGCGACCGGCACCGCGTACCTCGGCACCAGCCGCTTGGCCAGCAGGAAGGCCGCGAAGCCGCCCACCACCAGCACCGGTGCGCTGTGCACGGCGGCGAAGATCCCCGCGCCGAAGGAGAACAGGATGCCCGCGAGCATCGCGTTCACGATCCCCGCCGGCACCGCCGCGATCAGCCGGCCGAACCAGCCGGTCACCCCGAACAGCGCCACCACCGCCGCGCTCACCAGGAACGCCCCGACCGCCTCGCGGTACGGGTAGCCGCCCAGGCTGGTCACCAGCAGCGCGGCCCCCGGGGTGGACCAGGCGGTGACCACCGGCGTCCGGGTCCACCAGCTGAGCGCGAAGCCGCTCACCCCGCTGCCGATCGCCACCGCCCAGATCCAGGAGGCGGTGTGCGCCTGGTCCAGCCGCCCGGCGGCGGCCGCGGCGAGCACCACCACCAGCGGCCCGGAGAAGGACACCGCCACGCACACCAGTCCGGCCAGCAGCGCCGGCCCCGACACGTCCCGCCGCAGCGAGCGACGTCCCCCGCCCCCGCCCGCCGTCTCCTCCGGTCGGACCGTCAGCTCATCCGTCATTCCGGCAGTATCCCGGAGCCGCTCGAGGACTCCCGAAAAAAACTTCTCAACCCACCTGCAACCCCCGGCGGGGATGGACGTCTATCAGGGTGAAGGCACGGAGAGCGAGACCGGCGGAGCCGGGGGGCGCTTCCGCTCGACAGCAGCGGGGCCGGTCGTCTTCACCCACACACACCGTCAGTCACATGACCCTGGGGAGTCACGTCATGCGCGCGTCCGTTATCAACCGTTTTGCGAAGAACGACCGCTCCGTCTCCGGCCGCCGCCGCATCGCCGTCCTCGCCGCGACCACCGTCCTCGCGGGCGGCGTCCAGGTGATCGCCGCCGACACCTCCTGGGCCTGCGGTGACGCACGGTTCGGTACCTCGCGCGTGGTCGACCCCACCGGTCCGAACAAGCCGACCGTCCCGAACGCGGACTTCCGGACGCCCGACTCCAGGGGCATCGTCGCCGACGGCAGCTGGACCGAGTTCACCGTCGGGGTCACCAACTTCACCGGGGCGGACGTGGCCAGGACCGGACCGAGCTTCGCCCTGGCGTCCGCCACCCAGGGCGTCTCCCTGCGGGTCAAGGACCTGCGGGTCGAGGTCAACCAGGACGGGAACTGGAAGCCGCTCAAGCTCGACCAGGGCTGCATCGGGATCGAGGCCGACACCGGTTCGCTGACGCAGCCGGTGGCCAACGGCCGGGCCGCCAACTACGCGTTCCGGGTGTCGCTCTCCTCCGCCGCGCCCAAGGACCTGAACGCGCTCACGGTGGTGACGGACGCCACCAACGACAAGTCGACGCTGGAGTACTGGGGCAACCGCACGGTGAAGGTCACCCACCCCAAGACCGAGCCCGCCAAGCCCGCGCCCGCCAAGCCCGCGCCCGCGAAGTCCGCGCCCGCGAAGTCCGCCGCAGCCGTTCCCGCCGGCGAGAAGGCTCCGGCCACGAACACCCCGGCCGAGAAGGTGCCCGCCGAGAAGCCCGCCGCCGCCCCGGCCACCACCGCGCCCGCCGGGACCCCGGAGCTCGCCCACACCGGCGCCTCCTCCACCAACGCCTTCCTCGCCCTCTCCTCCGCCGCGCTCCTCGCGCTGGGCGCCGGCGTCCTGATCGCCGTCCGCCGACTCCGTCCCCAGCGGTAGTCGACGGGCGGGTACGACGAAGGGGCCCTCCTCCGTACGGCGGTACGGAGGGGGCCCCTTCTTCGCTGTTCCCGGGTCGGCGTCAGCCCCAGGTGATCAGGCGCTTCGGGTGCTCCAGCAGCGCCGCCACGTCGGCGAGCACCTTGGAGCCCAACTCCCCGTCCACCAGGCGGTGGTCGAAGGAGAGCGCGAGGGTGGTGACCTGCCGCGGGACGACCTTGCCCTTGTGGACCCACGGCAGCTCCCGGACCGCCCCGAAGGCGAGGATGGCCGCCTCGCCGGGGTTGAGGATCGGGGTGCCGGTGTCGACGCCGAAGACGCCGACGTTGGTGATGGTGACCGTGCCGCCCTGCATGTCGGCCGGCGGGGTCTTGCCCTGGCGGGCGGTCTCCACCAGCTCGCCGAGCGCGACGGCGAGGCCGGACAGCGTGCGGGACCCGGCGTCCTTGATGTTCGGGACGATCAGGCCGCGCGGGGTGGCCGCGGCGATGCCGAGGTTCACCTGGCCCTTGACCACGATCTCCTGGGCCGCCTCGTCCCACTGCGCGTTGATCTCCGGGTGGCGCTTGATCGCGGTGAGCAGCGCCTTGGCGACCAGCAGCAGCGGGCTGACCCGGACGTCCCGGCCCAGTTCGCCGCTCTCCTTGAGCTTGCGGACGAACTTCATGGTGCGGGTCACGTCGACCTGGACGAACTCGGTGACGTGCGGGGCGGTGAAGGCCGAGGCCACCATCGCCTGCGCGGTCGCCTTGCGGACGCCCTTGATCGGCACCCGGACGTCGCCCGCGCCGGACACCGGCACCGGCGCCACCACGGCCTCGGGCGCCTCGACCACGGCCTGCTCGACGGCCGGAGCCGCCGGGGCGGCCTGGGCCGCGGCGTGGGCGTGCAGGTCCTCGCGGGTGATCACGCCGTCCGGGCCGGTCGGGGTGACGGCCCGCAGGTCGATGCCGAGGTCCTTGGCCAGCTTGCGCACCGGGGGCTTGGCCAACGGGCGCTGACCGCCCGGCACCTCGGCCACCGGGGCGGGCGCGGCCGGAGCCGCCGGGGCGGGCGCGGCCGGAGCCGCTGCGGCCGGTGCGGGCTTCGGCGTCGCGACGGCCGTGACGGTGGTCGTCCGGCGGGCCCGGCGCTGGCTGCCGCCGGTGCGCGGGCCGTACCCGACCAGCACCTCCCGGCGCTCCGGTTCGGCCTCGGCGGCCGGCTCCGCCGCGGCGGGGGCGGGCGCGGCGGCCGGGGCGGCCCCCGCCTCGCCGGCCACCGCCACCGAGATGATCACGGTGCCGACGTCGACCGTCGCCCCCTCGGGGAAGAAGAGCTGCTCGACGACCCCGTTGAACGGGATCGGCAGCTCCACCGCCGCCTTGGCGGTCTCCACCTCGCAGACGACCTGCCCGTCGGTGACGGTGTCACCGGGCTTGACGTACCAGCTGAGGATCTCGGCCTCGGTGAGGCCCTCGCCCACGTCGGGCATCTTGAACTCGCGGAGCGAGCGAACTTCGGTGGTCATCTTCGCTCCCCGGTATCAGTACGCGAGCGCACGGTCGACGGCGTCGAGCACGCGGTCCAGGTCGGGCAGGAACGCCTCCTCGACCCGGGACGGCGGGTACGGCGCGAAGTAGCCGCCGACCCGCAGGACCGGTGCCTCCAGGTGGTAGAAGCACCGCTCGGTCAGGCGGGCCGCGAGCTCGGCGCCCATGCCCATGAAGACCGGCGCCTCGTGCACCACGACGGCCCGCCCGGTGCGCTTGACCGACTCCTCCAGGGCGGCGAAGTCCACCGGGGAGAGCGAGCGCAGGTCGACGACCTCCAGCCGGCGGCCGTCCTCCTCGGCGGCCGCGGCGGCCTCCAGGCAGACCTTGACCATCGGGCCGTACGCGATCAGCGTCGCGTCGGTGCCGGGGCGGACGATCCGGGCCTCGTGCAGGCCCAGGTCGGCGGCGGCACCGACCTCGCCCTTGTCCCAGTACCGCCGCTTGGGCTCCAGGAAGATGACCGGGTCGTCCGACTCGATGGCCTGCCGCAGCATCCAGTGCGCGTCGTGCGCGCTGGACGGGGTGACCACCCGCAGGCCGGCGGTGTGCGCGAAGTACGCCTCGTGCGACTCGCTGTGGTGCTCGACCGCACCGATACCACCCGCGTAGGGGATGCGGACGGTGACCGGCATCTTGACGTGGCCCAGCGCGCGGGCGTGCATCTTGGCCAGCTGGGAGACGATCTGGTCGAAGGCCGGGTAGACGAAACCGTCGAACTGGATCTCCACCACCGGCCGGTAGCCGCGCAGGGCGAGGCCGATCGCGGTGCCCATGATGCCGGACTCGGCCAGCGGGCTGTCGATCACCCGGTCCTCGCCGAAGTCCTTCTGCAGGCCGTCGGTGATCCGGAAGACGCCGCCGAGCTTGCCGATGTCCTCGCCCATCAGGACGGTCTTCGGGTCGTTCTCCAGCGACTTGCGCAGCGCCTCGTTGAGCGCCTTGGCGATGCTCAGCTGACCGGCCATCAGTGGTTCTCCCCCGCCTCGAAGGAGGCCGCGTACTCGACGTACTCGGCCCGTTCCTCATCGACCAGTGCGTGCGGCTCGCTGTACACGTGGTCGAAGATCAGCGTCGGGTCCGGGTCCGGCATGCTGCGCACGCCCTCGCGCACCCGCAGGCCCAGCTGCTCGCTCTCGGCGTCGACGGCGGCGAAGAACTCCTCGTCCGCCAGGCCCTCCTTCTCCAGGTGGGCGCGCAGCCGCAGGATCGGGTCCTTGGCCTTCCAGGCCTCGGTCTCCTCGGCGAGCCGGTAGCGGGTGGGGTCGTCGGAGGTGGTGTGGGCGCCCATCCGGTAGGTGAAGGCCTCGATCAGCACCGGGCCGTTGCCGGTGCGGGCGTGGTCGAGCGCCCAGCGGGTGACCGCGAGGCAGGCCAGCACGTCGTTGCCGTCCACCCGGACGCCCGGGAAGCCGAAGCCGGAGGCGCGGCGGTACAGCGGGATCTTGGTCTGGGTGGTGGTGGGCTCGGAGATCGCCCACTGGTTGTTCTGGCAGAAGAACACCACCGGGGCGTTGTAGACCGAGGCGAAGGTGAAGGCCTCATTGACGTCGCCCTGGCTGGAGGCGCCGTCGCCGAAGTACGCGATCACCGCGTCGTCGGCGCCGTCCTTGGTGATGCCCATCGCGTAACCGGTGGCGTGCAGGGTCTGCGCGCCGATCACGATGGTGTACAGGTGGAAGTTCTTCTCGTTCGGGTCCCAGCCGCCGTGGTTCACGCCGCGGAACATGCCGAGCAGGTTCAGCGGGTCGACGTCGCGGCACCAGGCCACGCCGTGCTCGCGGTAGGTGGGGAAGGCGTAGTCGCCGGTGCGCATGGCGCGGCCGGAGCCGACCTGGGCGGCCTCCTGGCCCAGCAGCGAGGCCCACAGGCCCAGCTCGCCCTGGCGCTGGAGGGCGGTCGCCTCGCCGTCGAACCGGCGCACCAGCACCAGGTCGCGGTAGAGGGAGCGCAGCTCCTCCGGAGTGGTGGTGAGCGGGTAGTCCGGGTGCTCGACCCGCTCGCCTTCCGGGGTGAGCAGCTGGACGAGCTCCGGCTGGGCGTCCGTACCCGTGGCGCGGAGGGTGTCAGGGACGCCAGGGGCCGCCTTCTTGCGAGCCCTCGCCGTGCTTTTGACGGTCACGTTCACTCCTCGGTCTGTCCGGCCGCCCGGGGTCGCCGGTGACCGGTCCGGTCACCGCCTCGCGGGGCGCGCGTGGGTGTGCGCACCCACTGCGTGGCAGGTGGTGATCCTGTTCCGACGGCGTCCCTCACGAGAACGTTACCCAGCGTCCGCCCTTGGCGCGCTTGCGCTAGGACGTCCTACTTGTTCAGGGCCGACAACCCCGAGGGTGCCGCGTCCGGCTCGCCGTCGGAAGGGTGGGGGTGACGGTCGGCGTGACGCAGCTCTCAATTCGAGCGCCTTCAGGACACCAGCGCACGTTATCCGGGCGGACGCCCGTACGTAAGGGGGTTCTCGGTATCGGTTTCGGCGGCTGTGGCCGGATCGCGCCGTTGCGCCGAGGAGTGCGACAGGTCGTGTGTGCGGCGGTATGGGAGGCTTTGGGGGTGGCTGATAACGGACGAATCCGGGTGTTCCTCCTCGACGACCACGAGGTCGTCCGACGGGGCGTGCACGACCTGCTCTCGGTCGAGGACGACATCGAGGTGGTCGGCGAGGCCGGCACGGCCGCCGAGGCGATCACCCGGATCCCGGCGGTCCACCCCGACGTCGCGGTGCTCGACGTCCGGCTGCCGGACGGCAGCGGGGTCGAAGTCTGCCGCGAGGTCCGGTCCCGGCTGCCCGGGATCAAGTGCCTGATGCTCACCTCCTTCTCGGACGACGAGGCGCTGTTCGACTCGATCATGGCGGGTGCGTCCGGCTACGTCCTGAAGGCGATCCGGGGCACCGACCTGATCACCGCCGTCCGGGACGTCGCGGCGGGCCGCTCGCTGCTCGACCCGGTCGCCACCAGCCGGGTGCTCGCCCGGCTGCGGGACGGCGGCGAGCGGGAGGACGAGCGGCTGGCCCAGCTCACCCGGCAGGAGCGGCGGATCCTCGACCTGATCGGGGAGGGGATGACCAACCGCCAGATCGGCAACGAACTGCACCTGGCCGAGAAGACGGTGAAGAACTACGTCTCCAGCCTGCTCGCCAAGATGGGCATGGAGCGGCGCACCCAGGCGGCGGCCTTCGTGGCCCGGCACCAGGCCACCGACCACCAGCACTGAGCCGTCCGTTCGCACCGGGTCGTCCGGGCCAGGCCGTTCGCACCCGGCCGCGCTGCGCCGCGCCGCTCGCACGGGCCGTTCGCACCGGACCTGTTCACGCGCGGCCGTTCACGCCGGGGCCACATGCTCCTTACACATGCCTGACGGTTTGTCAAGGGCCCCCACCACAGGGCCATAACCTCTGCACGTGACTTTCAGCCAGACCCTCGCCTGCGCCCCGGCCCGTCCCGACCTCTCCGCCCCGCCGATAGGGACCCTCAGTCCGCCCGTTCCGCGCACCGCACTCGCCGAGGTCCTGGCCCGCTACGGGGTCGGGCGGCTGCTGGCCGTGGAACCGGTCGCCGAAGGCCTGCTGAACCGCGGCTACCGGGTCACCACCGAGGCCGGTCCCCACTTCCTGAAGTGCTACGTCGACGCCGCCACCGCCAACCGCCCGAAGATCCTCGCCCACCACCGCGCGATGACCGACCTGCAGGCCCTGGGACTGCCCGTCGCACCCCCGCTGACCTGCACCGATCGCGGCGGCACGGTCGCCGGGCGGGACGGCCGGCTGTTCGCGCTGTTCCCCTGGGTCGATGGCCGGCACCAGCACGGTACGGAGCTCCCCCTCCCGCAGTGCGACGCGCTGGGCACGCTGCTCGGCCGACTGCACGGCGCGCTCGACGACGTCTGCGCCCCTCTCGAGCAGCCCGCCGGCTACCGCAGCGCCGACCCCCTGGACAGCGCCGAGCTCGCCCGCGAACTGCGGCGCCGTGCCCGCGCGCACCGGCCGTACAGCGCCTTGGACGCCCTGGTCGAGCAACGGCTCGACGAACGGCTGGAACTGCTCGCCGAGCACGCCCACCGCCGCCCCGACCCGCGCGCGGCCCCGCCCACCGGCTGGACCCACGGCGACTTCCACGGCCTCAACCTGCTGCACGACGGCGGACGGGTCGCGGCCGTGATCGACTGGGACAAGCTCGGCCCCCAGCCACGCGCCGAGGAGGCCGTGCGGGCCGCCACGCTGCTCTTCAACGACCGCACCACCGGCACCCTGGACCTGGTCCGGGTCCGCCACTACTCCCAGGCCTACCGGGCCTCCGGTGCCGCCACCGCCGAGCACCTGGCCGCCGCCGTCCACCGGGTCTGGTGGGAGCGGCTGAACGACTTCTGGATGCTGCAGTGGCGCTACCAGCGGGCCGACCACCGGGCCGACCCGCTCTTCCCCGCCTCGGCGGGCCAGTTGGCCTGGTGGTGCCAGGAGTACGAGCAGGTCCTGGACGCCTTCGCCAACTGACCCGGGTGGTCAGTTCGTGCCCGAGCTGGGCGGCGCGGTCACCGGCGGGGCCGTCTTGGTCGGCACCGGCGGCAGCGTGCCGCCGCCCGAACTCGGCGTCGACGGCGCCGAAGTCGCCCCGCCGGTCGCCGTGGAGGTGGCCGTGGCGCCGTGGCTGCCGGTCGACGTCGGCGTCTGGGTCGGCGTCGGGGTCGACGTGTGCCGGCCCGAACTCGGCGACGGCGAGACGTTGTTGCCCCCGCCGTTGCCCGGGTAGTTGCCGGAGTCGGTCGGCTGCTGCGGCCGCCGGCTGCCGGACACCGACGGCGGCGGGGTCGACTGGCCGCTCTGGGTCGGCGTGGTGGGCTCGGTGGTGCTGATCACCGGGGCGGGTGTGTTCGGCGTGAGGTGCGTGTTGTCGTCGTGGCCGCCGCTGAGCGCGAAGGCGATCCCGGCGCCGGCGGCGAGCAGGACGGCGATCCCGCCGACCACCCAGCCCCACGGCCCGCGCCGGCGGCCGGAGCCGTCACCGTCGCCGTCCTCGCCGCCACCGCCACCGCCGTACGGGCCGCCGCCCGCCTGGTACGGCGAGGAGGGGGTGTGCGAGCCGCCCGTCGAGTACGGCAGCACGGAGGTCGCGTCGCCCGCGCCGACGGCGCCGAAGGCCTGGGTGGCCGCCGCCTGCCCCGGCCGGAGCACCTGGGTGGCCCCGGTGTCGCCCGGCAGCGCGCCCGCGGCGCCCGCCCAGCCGGCCCCGCCCGCGCCGTGCATCTCGCGCAGCGCGTGCTGCACGTGGGCGCGGAACTCGTCGGCGTCCTGGAAGCGGTCGTCCGGGTTCTTGGCGAGCGAGCGCAGCACCAGCGCGTCCAGCCCGGCCGGCACCCGGCTGTTGGCCTGCGAGGGCGGCACCGGCGGGTCCTGGACGTGCTGGTAGACCACCGACAGCGGGGTGTCGCCGGTGAACGGCGGGCGCAGCGCCAGCAGCTCGTAGAGCATGCAGCCGGCCGCGTACAGGTCGGAGCGGTGGTCGACCGCCTTGCCGAGCGCCTGCTCGGGCGACAGGTACTGCGGGGTGCCCATGACCATGCCGGTCTGGGTCATCGTGGTGGCCCCGCCGGTCAGCGCCCGGGCGATGCCGAAGTCCATCACCTTGACCGCGCCGGTGGTGGTGATGATCACGTTCGCGGGCTTGATGTCGCGGTGGACGATCCCGTTCCGGTGGCTGTAGGCGAGCGCCTCCAGCACCCCGGCGATGATGATCAGCGCCTGGTCGACCGGCGGCGCCTCCTCGTCCACCAGCAGCTCGCGGACGGTCCGGCCCTCGACCAGCTCCATCACGATGTACGGCGTGGACTCGTCCCCGACGTACTCCTCGCCCGTGTCGTAGACCGAGACGATCGAGTGGTGGTTCAGCGCCGCGACGGCGTGCGCCTCGCGGGTGAACCGCAGCCGGGCGACCTCGTCCTGGGCCAGCTCGCCGCGGAGCAGCTTGACCGCCACGGTGCGGCCCAGCCGCACGTCCTCGGCGGCGAAGACCTCGGCCATGCCGCCGCGGCCGAGCCGGTGGGTCAGCCGGTACCGGCCGTCGCCGACCGTGCCCAGCGGGGCGGCGGTGCCGCGCCCCGGGGTCTGCGGCCCGCCCCGGCCGAAGGGCGGCAGCGCGGAGGTCGC
Source organism: Kitasatospora sp. NPDC001539 (assembly GCF_040298565.1). Taxonomy (NCBI): domain Bacteria; kingdom Bacillati; phylum Actinomycetota; class Actinomycetes; order Kitasatosporales; family Streptomycetaceae; genus Kitasatospora; species Kitasatospora sp. NPDC001539. Next base: position 33,706 of record NZ_JBEPAK010000021.1, read on the forward strand.
GGATTCGCTGCCCGGCTCGGGAATCCGCGGCGTCCCGCCGGTCCGTCCGTCCGCTCGGGCACCCGCGTCGTCGTCCGGCTGCTGCGTCTGTGCCATCGCTCCTCGCCCCGGGCGTTCGCTCGGAATCGCGGTGCCCTGTCGCTTACGTATCCCCGAACGCTACCGCTTCCGGCACGGACCCGTGACACGCCCGAACCAGCCGGATTCCGTCAGAGCAGGCCGTTCCGGTCGGCCGGCCGGTCCAGGACCAGCACCGAGGCCGGCCGCTCGGCGTGCCCGCTGTAGCCGGTCTTGGTCTTGTCCTGTGCCCGGCTCACCACGATCGCGATGATGATCCCGGCCAGGACCAGCACGCCGACGATGATCGCGACGACCACGAAGGCCGTGGAGCAGCCGCCGGCGTTGGGCTTCGGCTGCTGGTACGGCGGCATCGTCTGCGGCCCCGGGGCGCGCATCGGCTGCGGGAAGGGCTGCGGCGTGTGCGGGGCCTGGGAGCGCGGCGTCTGGTACGCCGGCGGCGGGGTCCGGTACTGCGGCTGCTGGGCCGCCCCCTGCTGCGGGAACTGCGGGCGCGGCGTCTGGTACGCCGGCGGCGGGGTCTGGTACTGGGGCTGCTGGCCCCCGCCCTGCTGGAGGAACTGCGGGTGCGGGGTCTGCGGGGCCTGGGGGTGCGGGGTCTGCGGCGCGGCGTGCACCGCGCGCGGACCCTCGTTGATCACCAGCGGGGTGCTCGCCCGGAGGGACTGCCCGCCGCCCTTCAGCTCCGCGATCAGCCGCTCCGCCTCGTCCCGCATCGCGGCGGCGCTCTGGAAGCGGTGGGCCGGGTCCTTGCGCAGCGCCTGGGCGACGTAGGCGTCCACGGCCGGGGTGATCGAGCGGTTGAGGGTGGAGGGAGCCGGCGGCTCCTCCTGAACGTGCTTGTAGGCGATCGAGAAGGCCGAGTCGCCGTCGAAGACCAGCTGGCCGGTGAGCATCTCGAAGAGCATCACGCCGACCGAGTACAGGTCGGAGCGGGCGTCCACCGGCTTGCCGAGGGCCTGCTCGGGCGAGAGGTACTGCGGGGTCCCGACGACCATGCCGGTCTGCGTCATGGACGTCACGCCGGACTCCAGCGCCCGGGCGATGCCGAAGTCCATGACCTTGACGTTGCCCTTGCGGTCGAACATGACGTTCCCGGGCTTGATGTCGCGGTGCACCAGGCCCATGTCGTGCGAGGCCTCCAGGGCGTTCAGCACCCCGACGGTGACCTTCAGGGCCTCCTCGGTGGGCACCGCGCCGTACTGGGCGACCGCCTCGTTGATCGTCTCGCGCAGGCCCTTGCCGTCGATCAGCTGCATGACGATGTACGGCGTGCTGGAGCCGTCCGGGGCGACGTCCTCGCCGCTGTCGTACACCGTGACGATGTTGGGGTGCTCCAGGCGGGCCACCGCCTGGGCCTCGCGGCGGAACCGCTCCTTGAACGAGTCGTCCCGGCCCAGCTCGCTGTGCATGCTCTTCAGCGCGACCTGCCGGTCCAGCACGCTGTCGTACGCGAGGTGCACGGAGGCCATGCCGCCCTCACCCAGCAGCCGCTGCAGCACATAGCGGCCGTTGCCCAGGGAGAAGCCCTCGACCGCCGCGTTGCCGTGCTCGCTCATGGTCCTCTGCTCCCCCTCGGCGCGGCCGTGCTGCCGCAGCCGTGACGTTCGGTCTCGTCCGTGCGTGGTGGGCCCGGCCCGCTGGCCTGGCGGACCCCTGTCGCGGCGGCGCGACCGGCCAGCGACAGGGGTCAGGGTATCGGCTCCCGCGGACGGTGACCGGTCCAGGGGCGATGCTCGCCCCGGACCGCCGGCGCCCGTTCCACGGCGGTGCGGCCCGGGGCGGATCGTCGCGGTACGTCCCGTCGTGCGGGCGCCCTACAGGTAGGGACCCGAGCGGATGCCGCGGCCCTGGCCCGGCTCCTCCTCGTCGGCGTCACCGCCGTGCAGACCGGGCGGCAGGGCGCGGCGCATCTGCTCCAGCTGGGCCCGGGCGGCCATCTGCTGGGCGAACAGGGCGGTCTGGATGCCGTGGAACAGGCCCTCCAGCCACCCCACCAGCTGGGCCTGGGCGATCCGCAGCTCGGCCTCGGTCGGGATGCTGTCCTCGGTGAAGGGCAGCGAGAGCCGCTCCAGCTCGGCGACCAGCTCGGGCGCCAGCCCCAGCTCCAGCTCTTTGATCGAGCTGGCGTGGATGTCCTTCAGCCGGGCCCGACTGGCCTCGTCGAGGGGCGCGGCCCGGACTTCCTCCAGCAGCTGCTTGATCATGCTGCCGATGCGCATGACCTTGGCGGGCTGCTCGACCATCTCGGTCACCGGGAGCTCGCGCGGGGCGTCGCCCTCGTCGTCCCCGTCCCCCGAACCGCCGGCGAACCCCTGGCCCACCGGCAGCCCGTCCGGTCCGACGATCAGCACCTTCTGGCCGTCCTGCGACTGCCCGCCGGCGGCCCGGAGGGGCTCCTGCGACGAGCGCTCGTTCATCGGATTCGTCATGAACAACATTCTCTCTCACTGGGGTTGGTCGGGCGGAAGCCCCCGTTCGTCCCGCCGGCCTGCGCCACCCGCTCACGACGGTACGCCCCGGGGCCCCGCGCGGGAATCCGTACGGATACTCAGTTCCCCGCCACCGTTGCGCCCGGATCCCGCCCCGGAACCCGCACCGAACCTCCACTCCGGAGGGGCGGGCGCGGTCCGGGCGCGGGGCGGCTGCGGCTGGGGGCGGGGCGGCGCGGACGCTCGAGCGGCCGACCGGTTCAGCCCTTGCGCAGGCGCAGGCCGATCAGGCCGAGGCCGCAGCCGATGAGGCCGAGGCCCACGCCGAGCGGCAGCTGGAGGGTGGACGGGTCCTGCCAGCGGGCCGGGAGGACCAGGGGGACGGCGGGAGCCGCCACGGCCTGGCCGGCCGAGGCCGCGACGGCGTCCTGGCCGGCGGCCTGGGCGTCCTGGCCGTTGGCGTCGGCGTCCGGGTCCTGGGCCTGGTCGGGCGCCTGGTCCGGCGCCTGCTCGGACACCTGTGCCGGGGCCCGGTCGGGGGCCTGCGCGGGCGGTTGCTCGACGGCCTGGTCGACGGCCTGGTCGGGCGCCTGCTCCGGCGCCACGTCGGGGCGTTCCGGCGCCGACGCCGGGCGGTGCCGGTGGACCCGGGGGAAGTCGCCCGGGTACGGGCGCGACCACGGGGGACCGGGGTGCTGCGGCGGTGCGGCCGACAGCCCCGTGCCCGTGCTCACGTCGGCGCCGGTTCCGGCAGTCGTGTCGGCACTCGGTCCGGCGCCCATGTCGGCACTCGGGTCGGCGCCCATGTCGGTACTCGGGTCGGCGCTCACGCCGGCACCGGCGTCGGAGTTCGACGGGGGCTCCGCGACCGCCGCCGATGCGGCGGCCAGCGGGAGCGTGAGCCCCAGCACGGCTGCCGCGAGCAGCCTGCGGGTGCGGTGAGTACGACGGTGGTGCGGCGCAGCGGGCAGCGGCCCGAGGGGTGCGTGCGGAGTTGCGGCCACGGTCGGAGTCCTTCCGACGGCCGACCGCGCCCGGGGGCGGGTCGGCGGCGGGACAGCTCCGGACCAGCCTCACACATTCCGACCGGTGCGGCATGTCGACCGAGCCATGCGCCCGCCACGCCTCCCGCCGACGGCAGGCCGCAGACCGCGACCCCCTCGGGCCACGCCTCCCTCAGGCCTTCAGCACGACCTTCCCCACCGGCTCCCCCGCCTCCAGCGCCCGGTGCGCCGCGCCGGCCTCGGTCAACGGCAGCACCCGGTCCACCACCGGCTTCACCACGCCGGACTCGACCAGCGGCCACACGTGCTCCCGCACCGCCGCCACGATCGCCGCCTTCTCCGCCAGCGGCCGCCCGCGCAGGTTGGTGCCGATCACCGCGGCCCGCTTGCGCAGCAGCGCGTTGAGGTCCAGCTCGGCCTTCACCCCGCCCTGCAGGCCGATGATCACCAGGCGGCCGTTGACCGCCAGGGCGTCCACGTTCCGCTGCAGGTACTTGGCACCCATGATGTCCAGGACGACGTCCGCCCCGGCACCGTCGGTGGCCTTCCGCAGTTCCTCCACGAAGTCCTGCTCGCGGTAGTCGATCGCGATGTCCGCACCCAGCTCGGTACACCGGGCGAGCTTCGCCGCGCTGCCCGCCGTCACCGCGACCCGCGCGCCGACGGCCTTGGCCAGCTGGATCGCCATCGTCCCGATGCCGCTCGCGCCGCCGTGCAGCAGCACCGTCTCGCCGGGGCGCAGGTGGGCGGTGAGGAAGACGTTGGACCAGACGGTGCAGACCACCTCGGGCAGCGCCGCGGCCTGCTCCGGGCTCAGCCCCTTCGGCAGCGGCAGCAGCTGCCCGCTCGGCACGGCGACCCGCTGCGCGTAACCGCCCCCGGCCAGCAGCGCGCACACCTCGTCGCCGACCGCCCACCCGGACACCCCCGGCCCGAGCGCGACGATCCGGCCGGCGCACTCCAGCCCGGGGTACGGCGAGGCGCCGGGCGGCGGGTCGTAGAAGCCCTGCCGCTGGAGCAGATCGGCCCGGTTGACGGCGGTGGCCGCGACCTCGACCAGGACCTCGCCCTCACCGGGCACCACATCGGGAACCTCGGCCCACACGAGCGCCTCGGGGCCGCCGGGCACGGGAATCGTCATCGCATGCATGGTCCGAACCTACTGCCCGGCGCGGCCGGCCGGGGCTCAGGCCCCGCTCCGGCCGGTCGACTTGATGACGATCACCCGGTCGGTGAGCTGCAGCACGGCGGCCTCCGGATCGTCGTAGTTGAGCACCCGCCGGCCCCGGACCACCGCGACCACCAGGTCCTCGCACGCGCGCGGGCCGCGTCCCGCCTCGGCCCGGGTGACCGGCCGCTCGACCACGTCCAGCCCGTTCCCGTACGTCAGCAGGTCCTCCATCACCGCCCCGGCGTGCGGGCTGAGCATCGACAGTCCGAGCAGCCGACCGGCCGAACTGGAGCTGGTCACCACGACGTCGGCGCCGCTCTGCCGCAGCAGCGGCGCGTTCTCGTCCTCCCGCACCGCCGCGACCACGGTGGCGGTCCGGTTCAACTGCCGCGCCGTCAGGGTGATCAGGACGGCGGTGTCGTCCCGCTCCGGCGCGACCACCACCCGGGCGGCGACGGGCAGCGCGGCCCGCACCAGGGTGTCGGTCCTGGTCGCGTCGCCGACCACCCCGACCAGGCCGTACTGCGAGGCCTGGTCGATCACCTTACGCTGCGGGTCGACGACCACGATCTCCTCCTTCGCCACCCCCTGTCCGAGCAGGGTGTCGACGGCGCTGCGCCCCTTCGTCCCGAAGCCGATGACGACGGTGTGCTCGCGCACGGTGGACCTCCAGCGGTTCAACCGCCACTGCAGGCGGGTCCGTTCGGTGAGCACCTCCAGCGTGGTGCCGACCAGGATGATCAGGAACAGCACGCGCAGCGGGGTGATCACGAAGATGTTGGTGAGCCGCGCGCTGTCGCTGTACGGGGTGATGTCGCCGTAGCCGGTGGTGGAGAGCGTCACGGTGGCGTAGTACGCGGCGTCCAGGAAGCTGACCCCGCCGCCCGCGTTGTCGTGGTAGCCGTCCCGGTCCAGGTAGACGGCCACCGTGGTGGCGACCAGCACAGCGAGCGCCAGCAGCAGCCGGGAGCCGACCTGCCGGACGGCGGGCGCGGCGGGCCTGGCGGGGAGCACGATCCCGGCGTCCGCCCACGGCTCGGCACCGGGGGCGCCGCGCCGCGATCCGCTCACGGTGCCTCCAGCAGCTCGACCGTCTCCCCGGCCGCCGCCCCGCCGGGCGGGATGACGGCCAGTGCCTCGGCCCGGGCGAGGCCGCGCAGCATCGCCGGTCCGTCGAAGGCGAGGGGCACCACCCCCTCGGCGGTGCGCCGCACCGGTTGCAGCCGGGTGTCGGCCGGGTGCCCGGGCAGCAGCACGGCCGCCGTGGCGAGCGCGGGTGCCGGGACGGTCCGTCCCGCGCGGGCGTGCAGCAACGGCAGGCCGAGCGTGAGCATCCCGGCGACGGCGGCCAGCGGGTTGCCGGGCAGCCCCACCAGGTGGCGCCCGCCGGGGAGTTCGGCCAGCAGCATGGGGTGGCCCGGCCGCACGGCGACGCCGTCCACCAGCAGCCGGGCGCCGGCCTCGGCGAGTGCCCGGTGCAGGAAGTCCACCGGCCCGGCGGCCGTCCCCCCGGTGGTCACCGTGACGTCGGCGGTGGAGTGCCGCAGCGCGTCCCGCAGCAGCCCGTAGTCGTCCCGGACGCACCGGACGTCGGCCACCTCCGCGCCGACCGCCCGGAGCCAGGGCGGCAGCAGCGGACCGAGCGCGTCCCGGACCAGTCCCGGCCCGGGAATCCCCGTGTCCATCAACTCATCTCCCAGCACCAGCAGTTGGACCACGGGACGGCGCCGGACGGCGAGCCGGTCGTGGCCGCAGGCGGCGGCCAGCCCGAGCACCGCCGGTCCGATCACCGTCCCGGCGGGCAGCAACTCCTCCCCCCTGCGGCACTCCTGACCGCGGGGGCGGACGTCCTGGCCGGTGGTCAACGGCTGCGGGCCGCGGTCGTGCAGCAGGGTGCCGTCCGTCCGCCCGTGCTCGCGGCGCAGTACGGCGGTCGCGCCGGGCGGCAGTTGGGCTCCGGTGGCGATCTCCACGGCGTAGCCGTCGGCCAGCCGCTCCACCTCGGCGCGGCCGGCCAGCACCCGCCCGCAGACCCGCCAGGGCCCGGGGCCGGCGACGGCCCAGCCGTCCATCGCGGAGGTGTCGAAGGCGGGCAGGTCGGTCAGCGCGGCCAGCGGTTCGGCGAGGGTGCGTCCGAGGCTCTCGGCCAGGGGCACCCCGACCGCCGGCAGCGGACCCAGCCCGGCGCGGCGGGCGGTCTCCCGGGCCCGCGGCCAGCTCAGCGTGGCGGGACCGGCGGACGGTGCCGCCGCGGCGGTCCGCCCGGCCGCACTCACGACTCGTCCGGGCCGGCGGCGGGCCAGCGCTCGGCGAGTGCCGCGACCCGCCGGGACGCCTCGGCCACGGCCGCCGCCCCGCCGCCCCGTTGCGCGGCCGCGTAGCCGATCAGGAAGGCGGTCAGCGGCGCGGCCGGCCGGGCCACCCCGTGCGCGACCACCCGGGCTCCGTCGAGCAGGCCCCGGACGTCCACGTCCAGGTCGATGCCCAGGTCGGCCTTGACCTCGGCGATCCAGTCTTCCAGCGTGCGCTCCATGCGCCCATGCTGCCCGATCGGCGGTTTCCCCCGTGTGTTCACCCCGTGCGCGGGGCGCGTCGTTTCCCGCACGGGCCGGTGGCACGGCCGGTGAGGGCGCGCTCCGGCCGGGACCGGTGAAGCCGTGCTCCGGCCGGGACCGGTGAGACCCCGCCGGCTCCGCGCGCCCGCCCTACGACCGCTCCCGCTCCCGGGCCCGTTCCAGGTCCTCCCAGGTGTCGCAGTCGTGCGCGACGTCGTCGGTGTCGGCCACCGGCAGCCGGGGCAGCCCTCCGACGAGCCGGCGCAGCGGGAGGCCGGCCGGATCGCCGAGGGCGGTCAGCGCCGTGCGCAGCGGGGCGGTGCGGTAGGCGGCGGCGAGCGGCTGGTCGCGTCCGCCCGCGTCGACGAGTACGGCGGCCGCGACGGTCGGTCCGGCGGCGTCGAGGGCGCCGGCCAGCCGGTCCACCGTCCGCCGGTCCAGGAAGGGCAGGTCGGCGGCGAGCAGCAGCACGGTGTCCGCGGTGACCAGGTCGAGCCCGGCCGCGACGGCGGCGACCGGGCCGCCGCCGGGCGGCTGCTCCCTGGTCCAGCGGACCCCGGTGCGGGCGGTCGGCCGGGCGGGGCCGACCACGACGGTGGTCCGCGCGCCGGTGCAGGCGGCGAGCACCCGGTCGAGCAGGGTGATCCCGCCCACGCTCAGACCGGGCTTGTCGGCCCCGCCGAGGCGGCGGGCGGCGCCGCCCGCCGGGACGATCACGTCGTACGGCGTCATCTGGCCAGTATCCGTCCGGCCGGGCCGCGCGCCGCCCGGCCACCCGTCCGGACCTGCTCGCCGGTGCCCCGTGCGTCGGGGACGGACCGGTCGGAGCGCTGCGCGTCGGGGCCCGGGGCCGTCCGGACCTGCTCGCCCTCCGGGGCCGAGCTGCCCGGTGCGCTACCGGTCCGGCTCGTCCCCGGCCGGCTCGTCCTCGACGATCTCCGCGTCGATGATCCCGTCCTCCGCCTCCGCGGCCGCCGCCCGGGCGGTGTTCGCCGCCGCGCCCAGCTCCAGGAAGGACGGCAGGGTCAGCTCCCCGTACCGCTCGTTCATCGCCGTGACCAGGGCCTCCGGGTCGTGCGGGTACGCGGCCAGGGCCAGGTCGAAGTCCCGCAGGTACGCCCCGGTGAAGGCGAGCACCCGGGCCGCGTCGTCCCCCTGGTCGGGAGCGCGGTGCCCGGCGATCACCCGGTCCACGCCGAGCTCGGCGATCCGGCGGAGGTTGTGGCCCCAGGTGGTGCGCTGGGCCGGGGTGGTGTCGGCGGTCCAGAGGTGGGTGCCGTTGCCGACGAAGTCCCCGGCGATGACGGTCCGGGTGCTGGGCACGTGGACGACGGTGGACTCCCCGCAGTCGGCCTGGCCGAGCAGCAGCACCGGGATCACCTGGCGGTCGAGCATCAGCGGCTGCGGCAGCAGCGGGGCCGGCACCAGCGGGTGGTCCGGGATGTCGTCGCCGTACACGGGCTTCCACTGGGCGACCTTGGCGGCGACGGTCCGCCGGATGCCCTCCACCACGGCCGGCGCGGCCAGCAGTCGGGCGTCCGGGAAGAGTCGCAGCACCTCCTCGGCGCCGAAGTAGTGGTCGGGGTGCTGGTGGGTGACCACGATGGCGAGGAGTCGGCGGCCCTTGCCCGCGACCCATTCGGCCAGCTCCCGCCCGGCGCTGCGGGTGAGCTGGGCGTCCACCAGGATCGCGGTCCGCTCGCCGAGGATCAGCGTGGAGGTGGTGAAGAAGGCCGATTCGGGACCGGTGAAGACGGCGACCTCCAGCGGCGGGGCGCTCTCCTCGCGCGGGGACGACGTCACGGGCTGCTCCCTCTGGTCGGCGGTCGGACTCCCTGCGCCCTACAGCATGGGAGCACCGGCGGCCGAATGCGCGGAAGGCGCGCCCGATGGGGCGCGCCTTCGGGGGAGCCTCACGCCGCGGCGCGGGCGGCCGCCTCCTTGCCGCGGCGGGCGGCCAGCTCGAGCGCCTGCGCCTTGGACTCGACGGACTTCGGGACGAAGTCGGCCATCGCCGGGACCTTCCCGGCCAGGGTGAACTCCGGGACGATGAAGTCGACCTCCAGCCCGAGCATGCCGGTCAGCACCTTCTCCAGGTAGGTGATGACGAACTCGTACGGCTCGCGCGGGGCGCCGGGCGCGTAGGAGCCGCCGCGCGGAGCGACCACGGTGACCGGGGTGCCCTTGGCGGAGGGTGCGTCGCCGGCGGTGCGGCCGACCAGGATCACCTGGTCCAGCCAGGCCTTGAGGGTCGACGGGATCGTGAAGTTGTACATCGGGGTGCCGATCACCACGGCGTCGGCGCCCTCGAGCTCGGCCATCAGCTCCTCGCGCAGCGCGAAGGCGGCGGCCTGCTCGGCGGTGCGGCCCTCGGCGGGGACGAAGGCGGCGCTGATGCCGTCCATGTCGAGGTGGGGCAGCTGGTCGGCGGCGAGGTCCCGGTAGATCACGGTGCCGTCGGGGTGCTCGGCCAGCCAGGCGGCCCGGAAGGCGGCCGTGACCTCGCGGGAGACGGAGCCGTCGGCGACCGCGGAGGAGTCGAGGTGCAGGAGCGTGGGCATGGCGGAGCCTCCGGAGAGTTAGTCTCTACTCTTTCGTCTGTAGCTGCAACTAACGTAGCAGCTTACTTTTCTATAGTCACTACGGGCAGGTCGAGTACGCTGGTGCCATGGCCGAGCACGAGGTAGTGACCGATGGGGAGCCGACCGCCGTGGCGGCGTGCGCCGGCGGGGACCAGGCCGGCTGCTTCAACGTCGAGCTGGCGCTGACCCGGGTGTTCACCCTGCTCGGCAAGCGCTGGACCGGCCTGCTGCTGGCCGTGCTCAACCAGAGCGGCCCCGCCTACTTCTCCGAGCTGCGCCGCGCGATCCCGGGCATCAGCGAACGGATGCTCTCCGACCGGCTGACCGAGCTGACCGAGGCCGGGATGGTCGTCCGCGAGGTCGACGCGGGGCCCCCGTTGCGGGTCAGCTACCGGCTCACCGAAGGCGGCGCCGCGCTGAAGCCCGCGCTCACCGAGCTGGCCGTCTGGGCCGACCGCTACCTGCCGGAGACCGCCCTCAGGGGCGGCTGCTGACCGCTCGCTCCCGCGCCCGGCTCACCGGGCTCGACGACGTTCCCCCAGTTCCGAACGACGTCCCCGCGACAACGGCGGCCGCCACTGCAGCTTCCCCACTCGGGTCGTTCTGTGA
>NZ_JBEPAK010000022.1:0-43614 GCF_040298565.1 Kitasatospora sp. NPDC001539
GAGGCCGTGCCGGGCTCCCCCTGCCAGGAGAGTTCGGCACGCCAATGCCCGGGTGCGGCCGCCCGCCGCTCCCCGCCCGCCGTGCCCCGACGGCCGGCACCGTCACCGGCGGACCGGCGCGTACGGCGCGATCGGGTTGACCAGGTCGCCGACCAGTTGCAGGGCGGCCGACGGGTCGGCCAGGTCCACCATCTGCTGGTTGTCGCGCAGTTGGAGGCGGTTGAGGCAGGAGAGCGGGAACGCCTCGGTGAAGGGGTCGAAGCGCTCGAACTTCTCGGCCAGCTCGGGCACCCGGGCCCGGTAGTCGGCCACCACCTCGGCGACGGTGCGCCAGAAGGCGTCCTCGGGCAGCGTCCCGGCCTCGTCCAGGGTGGCCGCGAGGTAGCGGAAGAAGCAGTCGAAGACGTCAGTGAAGATCGACAGCAGCTTCATGTGGTCGGGGACGTCGGCCCGGATCCGCTGGACGGGCTCGGGCAGCTCCGCCTCCGGGTTCATCACCACGATCTCCTCGGCGATGTCCTTGAAGATCGCCCGCTGCACGGTGCCGGCCTCGTCCAGCACGAGGATGACGTTCTCGCCGTGCGGCATGAAGGCCAGGTCGTGGGCGTAGAAGCTGTGCAGCAGCGGGGTGAGGTAGGCGTCCAGGTAGCGGCGCAGCCACGCCTCGGGAGCGAGCCCGGACCGCTCGACCAGCGCGGCGGCCAGCGAGCCGCCCCAGCGGTCGGTGTGCAGCAGCGAGGCCATGGTGGCGAGGCGCTCGCCCGGGGCGAGCGAGGGCACCGGGCTCTCCCGCCAGAGCGCGGCCAGCATCTTGCGGTACGGGGAGTACCGGTCGGTGGCGGCCTCGAACTGCCGGTGCCGGTAGCCGATCGCCGCGTGCTCGCGGATGATCGTCAGGCCGGTGCCGCGCAGCACCTCGTCCTGCTCGACCAGTCCGGCCAGCCAGTCGTTGATCGCCGGGGTGGCCTCCATGTAGGCGGCGGACAGGCCGCGCATGAAGCCCATGTTGAGCACCGAGATGGCGGTCTTGACGTAGTGCCGGCCCGGGTTGCTCGTGTTGAAGAAGGTGCGGATCGACTGCTGGGCGAGGTACTCGTCGTCGCCCTCGCCGAGCAGCACCAGGCGGCGGGCGGCGAGTTCCCCGGCGAAGGTGACGGAGATCCGGTTCTCCCACTGCCAGGGGTGCACGGGCAGCAGGTGGTAGTCGGCCGGGTCGAGCCCGAGGCCGGTGAGCACCGCCGCGAAGCGGTCCCGCTCGGCCTGGCTCAGCTCCTGGGCGAGGTGGCGCTCGTAGTCGGTGTCGGCGCCGCAGGTGAAGACCGAGTGGGCGCGCTGCGCCGCCAGCCAGACCAGGCGCAGCGGGTGCGCCGCCTCGGGGGCGTAGCGGTGGTACTCCTCGCCGTCGAAGCCGATCCGGCCGTTGTTGGCGACGAAGCCCGGGTGGCCCTCCGTCATCCCGGTCTCGATCGCCTGGAAGCCGGCCCCGGCCAGCTCGGCGGCGGTCGGCTCGTCGCGGTCCAGCTTGTAGGCGGTCCCGGCCAGGGTGGAGGTGATCTCCTCGAGGTAGACCGGCAGGACCTGGTCGGAGAGGCCGAGGGTCGAGCGCAGCTCGATGAAGAAGTCCACCGCGTCGAGGGGCAGTTCGTCCTCCCCGCGGTGGCGGGTGACCGAGTCGGCGGGGATCTGCCAGTGGTCGAGCCGGAGCAGCCGGGCGGTGAAGCGGTACTCGACGGTGCCGTCGTCGGAGCGCACCCGGTAGCGGCCGTCGGCCGTCGGCTCGGGGGTCAGCAGCCGCTCGTGGGCGAACTCCGCGAGCGCCTTGCGGACCAGTCGGCGGTTGGCCTCGGCCCAGGTGTCCGGCCGCAGGTGGTCGACGTGTCGGTCGGTGGTGGTCATGGGCGGGCTCCGGTGGTGGCGGCGAGGAACTGTTCGCGGGTGCAGAAGCTGAGCAGTGCCTCCTTCTCGGGCTTGGTGATCGGGCCGTGGGGGACGAAGCCGACGGCGGCGTTGAGCGCGTGGACGGCCGTGTTGCGCACGTCCGGCTCGACGACGACGCGGCGGGCGGCCGGGTCGGCCAGCACGAAGCCGACCACGGTGGTGATCACGGCCAGCGTGAAGCCGTGCACCGGCTGCTCGGTGGCGGGGCAGAGGAAGTGCATGCCGACGTCGCCGGGGAGCGCGTCGTACAGGCCGACCAGCTCGACCCGGGCCGGGTCGTAGCGCTCCAGCAGGAACGCCGGGCGGCCCTGCCAGAGGCCGATGAAGGCGTCGTGGTCGGGGTGTTCGACGATCTTGCGGTACTCGGCGGTCACCTCGTCCGGGGACAGCCCCTGCATCATCCAGTAGGCGGCCTTGGGGTGGGTGACCCAGGCGTGCAGCAGGGCCGCGTCCTCGTCGAGGTCCAGCGGGCGGACGGCGAACTCCCCGAGCCGCTCGTCGGTGCGGGTGTACCGGAGGTCGGTGGCGGTCATGCGACCAGCCCCTCGGGGGCGCCGAACTCCTGGAAGGCGATGGACTTCTCGATCGGGTAGACCTCGCGGCCGGTCAGCTCGCGGACGATCCACGAGTTGCGGTACGGGCCCATGCCGAGGTCGGGCGAGGTGATGCTGTGGGTGTGGGTGCCGCCGTTCTGGAGGAAGATCCCCCGGCCGGTGGTGTCGATGCTGTAGTTGCGGGCGACGTCGAAGCGCCCGTGCGCGTCGTGCCGGATGCGGTCGAGCACCGGGGTGAGGAAGGCGGGGGCGGTGTACCTGTACCCGGTGGCCAGGACCAGGCCCTCGGTCTCCAGGGTGAAGCCGCGCTGCTGCTCGGCGTGGTGCAGGCCGAGGGTGTAGCGGCCGGTGGCCTCGTCCCAGTCGGCCGTCTCCAGGGCGGTGTGGGTGAACAGCCGGGTGGGCACGGGGCCCGAGACGCTCTTCTGGTACAGCAGGTCGTAGATGCTGTTGATCAGGTCGGCGTCGATGCCCTTGAACAGCCCCTTCTGCTCCGCCTCCAGGCGGTAGCGGGTCTCCTCCGGCAGGGCGTGGAAGTAGTCCACGTACTCGGGGGAGGTCATTTCCAGGGTGAGCTTGGTGTACTCCAGCGGGAAGAACCGGGGCGAGCGGGTCACCCAGTTCAGCTTGTAGCCGTGCACCTCGGTCTCGGCCAGCAGGTCGTAGTAGATCTCGGCCGCACTCTGGCCGCTGCCGACCACGGTGATGCTCCGCTTGCGCTGGAGCGCGGCCTTGGCTTCCAGGTAACCGGAGTTGTGCACCAGGTCGCCGCCCAGGTCCCGGCAGGCCTCGGGCAGGTGCGGCGGGGTGCCGGTGCCGAGCACCAGGTGTCGGGCGCGGTAGCTGGCGGTGCCCTCGGCGGTGGTGGCGGTGACGGTGTAGAGGCCCTCGGCCTCGTCGTACTCGACCAGGGTGACGTGGTGGCCGAAGCGCACCGAGTCCAGCTTCCCGGCGGCCCAGCGGCAGTACGCGTTGTACTCGGCGCGCACCGGGTAGAACTGCTCGCGGATGTAGAAGGGGTAGAGGCGCCCGTTCTCCTTCAGGTAGTTGAGGAAGGAGAACGGCGAGGTGGGGTCGGCCAGTGTCACCAGGTCGGCCATGAAGGGGGTCTGCAGGGTGGCGAAGTCCAGCAGCATCCCGGGGTGCCAGTCGAACTGGCCCTTCTCCTCCAGGAACAGGCCGTCGAGGTCCTCGATCGGCGCGGTCAGACAGGCGAGGCCCAGGTTGTAGGGGCCGAGTCCGATCGCTATGAAGTCATGGGTGGACACGGGCGTCTCCGGTGGCAGGCGGTGGTACGGGAGGGGCGGGGGCGGCGGTTTCAGGCGGCGGCAGGTTCGGCCAGGAGGCCTGCGGCGTGCCCGGCGAGCAGTTCGAGGACGTGCGCGATGTCGTCGAGCGTGGTCTCGGGGTTGAGCAGGGTGAACTTGAGGTAGTGGCGGCCGTCGACCTTGGTGCCCGCGACCACGGCCTCGCCGGAGGCGGCCAGGGCCTCCCGGGCGTGCAGGTTGGCGCGGTCCAGGTGCTCGCCGTCCGGTTCGCCGGCCGGGCGGTAGCGGAAGACGACGGTGGACAGCTGCGACCTGGTGACGACCTCGAAGCGCGGGTCGGTGCTCAGCAGGTCGAACGCGGCGGCGGCCCGGTCGACCACCTCGTCGAAGAGGCTGCCGACGGCGTCCGCGCCCATGATGCGCAGGGTCAGCCAGAGCTTGAGGGCGTCGAAGCGGCGGGTGGTCTGGATCGACTTGTCGACCTGGTTGGGGATGCGCTGCTCGACCATCCGGGCCGGGTTGAGGTAGTCGGCGTGGTAGGTGGCGTGCCGCAGCACCGCACTGTCGCTGACCACCAGGGCGCTCGAACTGACGGGCTGGAAGAAGGACTTGTGGTAGTCGACGGTGACGGAGTCGGCCCGTTCGATGCCGTCGAGCAGGTGCCGTCGGGTCGGGGAGACCAGGAGCCCGCAGCCGTAGGCGGCGTCCACGTGCAGCCAGACCCCGGCCTGCTCGCACAGGTCGGCGATCGCCGGCAGCGGGTCGATGGTGCCGAAGTCGGTGGTCCCGGCGGTGGCCACCACGGCCAGCACCGGCAGGCCCTCGGCGCGGCAGCGCTCCAGCTCGCGGGCGAGGACGGCGGTGTCCATCCGGCGGTCGGCGCCGGTGGGCACGGTGATGACGGCGTCCGGGCTCAGTCCGAGCAGCTTGGCGGACTTCTGGACGCTGAAGTGCCCGGCCTCGGAGGCGAGGACGCGCAGCCGGGGCAGCAGGGCGGTGCGCTCCTCGACGGTGCGGGCGGCGGTGAGCGCCTCCTCGCGGGCCAGCAGCAGGGCCTGGAGGTTGGACTGGCTCCCGCCGCTGGTGAAGACGCCGTCGGCGTCCACTCCGAAGCCGATCCGGCCGGCCGTCCAGTCGATCAGGCGGCGCTCGATCAGGGTGCCGCCGGCGCTCTGGTCCCAGGTGTCCAGCGAGGAGTTGACGGCGGTGAGGACGGCCTCGCCGAGCAGGGCGGGGATCACCACGGGGCAGTTCAGGTGGGCGAGGTAGCGCGGGTGGTGGAAGTACACCGCGTCGCGCAGGTAGACGTCCTCCAGCTCGTCCAGTGCGGCCGCCGGGTCCTCCAGCGGGCGGTCGAGGTCGATGTCCACGATCTCCGGGGCCAGCTGCTGCGGGGTGATCCCGCTGAACGGCCGGTCGGTGCGGGCCATCCGGTCGCTGACCCGCTCCACCCCGGCGGCCAGTGAGTCCCGGTACGAGGCGAGGGTGCGGTCGTTGAAGAGGTGCTGTCGCGCGCGCACCGCGCTGCCGGCCGGCCGGGTCTGGATGGCAGGTCCTTGGAAGCTCATCGATTCAGTCCTCAACTGTCATGCGGGCGCGGCAGATGGCAGGAAAACGGTGAAGAACGGGCAGGAATGGTCAGTTCCGCTCGACTTAGGTAAGCCTATCCTAAGTTTTGGGCAGTGCGAAGGCCCGCCCCCGGCTGCGGGGACGGGCCTTGCGGCGGTGTGGCGGTCGGTCAGGCCGTGGCGGCGGCAAGGGCCTCCGCGCGGAGCTGCTCCTCGGAGGTGCCCCGGCGCCAGTACCCGGAGAACTCCACCCGGGCGCGGTCGACCCCGACCTCCCGGACGAGGTGCCGGCGCAGCGCCCGGACGGTGCCGGCTTCGCCCGCGAGCCACGCGTACGGCGTGCCGCCGGGCAGGTCGGCCGTGCGCAGCGCCTCGGCCAGCGGGCTTCCGCCGCCCCCTGATCGGCGCACCAGCCAGGTGATCCGGAAGTCCGGGTGGCTGGGCAGGGCCTGGATGTCCTGCGGGTGCGGCACCTCGATCCAGGCGCGGACCACGGTGTCGGCCGGCAGGTGGTCCAGGATGCCGCCGAGGGCGGGCAGTGCCGTCTCGTCGGCGGCCAGCAGCACCCAGTCGGTGTCGGCGGGCGGACGGAAGCCGACGCTGCGGTTGTCCGCGAAGGCCGGTCCGAGCAGCACCACCCGGTCGCCCGGCGCGGCCCCGGCGGCCCAGCGCGAGGCCGGTCCGGCGGTGCCGGGCGGGTCGTCCGGGCCGGTGCCGTGCAGGGCGAAGTCCACGTCCACCTCGTCCGGGTTCCGGCGCTGGGCGCGGATCGTGTAGGAGCGCAGCACGGCCCGTTCGTCCTCGGGCAGCGCCTGCCAGGCCCGGTACCAGCCTTCCCCGGTGCGGTCCGGCAGCAGCGGGGCCTCCTGCCCGGGGTGGGGGAGGAAGAGCGAGAAGCTCTGGTCCCGCCCGCCCGAGGCGAGCCCGGCCAGCGGGGGCCCGCCGAAGGTGATCCTGGTCAGCGTCGGGCCGAGCCGCCGGGTGCGCACCACCTGTGCGTCGAAGAAGCGGAACTGGCCGGAGACCAGGCCCGGGTCGTCGGGGGCCGCCCCGACCTCGCCCTCTCGGGTCATCGTGATCAGCTGACCTTCCTGGCGGACTGGAGGGCCTTGGCCAGGCGCTCCAGGAGCGGGGCCGCGCCGGCGTAGGAGAAGCGGGGGACAGAGCTCCACGGCGTGATCTGACCCGCCTTCACGGCGGGCAGCTGGCCCCAGGCGGGCTTGCCGCCGAGGTCCTGGGGCTGCAGGGCGGTGCTGCGGTCGTCGAGCAGGAGCAGGTCGGCCGCGTACTTGCCGGCGTTCTCCCAGCTGAGGCCCTCGTAGTAGCCGCCGGTGTCCAGCTTGTCCGGGACGATGATGTCCACACCGAGCTGGGCGAAGTACATCAGGTCGGTGCTGATCTTGGGGTTGGAGGCGTAGAACAGGTCGGCACTGCCGGAGCAGGCCAGCACCTTGATCCCGCCGGCGGCCTTGGCGGCCTGGCGCACGCTCTCGGCGGCGGCCTCGAACCGGGCCTTGGCGTCGGTGACCTTCTTGGCACCCAGGTCGGCGCCGAGGGACTCCGCGAGCTTGGCGTAGTGCTCGATCGGCTGGGTCATCGGCACCCGGGCCACGGTGATCGCGGCGACGTTCGGGTTGACCTTGAGGATCTTGTCCTTGCTCTCGTCCGGCACGTACCAGTAGGCGCCTGGGTCGTACATGTGAGTGACCAGCAGATCGGGCTGGAGCGCCGCGTACTTCTCGATGTTGAACTCGCCCCAGGCGTTGCCCAGGACCTCGACCTTGTCCACGGCCAGGTCGCCGGCCTGCGGGTCGGCCTTGCCGTCGGCGGTCCTGGTCTCGCCGAAGACGCCGACGATCCGCGCGTCCACCCCGAAGTCGACCAGGGCGGCGGCGGCGCCGGTGAAGGCGACGACGTGCCTGGGGGTGTTCGGGAGGGAGAGGGTCCTGGGCTGGTCGTCGGTGAACGTCCAGGGGCCGTTCTTCCCGGCGGCCCCGGCCGAGCCGGAGGAGGCCGGGGCGTCCTTGGAGCCGCCGCTCCCGCAGGCGGCCAACACGGCGCCGAGCGCGGTTGCGCCACCGGCGGCGAGCATGCCGCGGCGGGTGAACTGACGAGCTGTTCTGGAGTGCGTCACGGTGTCTCTCTCGCGGGTGTTCGGGGGGGAGTCGACGGGCACGGCCGAGCCGGGCCGTACCGGGGCCGGGGGCCATGCGGAAGATAGGTTAACCTAACCTTAGTTGCCGTCCAGGGCGCGGGGGTCGCTCCTCGTCACGACCGCGGCCGCCCCGCCCGCCCGCCGCCGAGCCCGGAGTCGCCGACGTGTCCGACACCAAGTCATCGCCCCAGCCCGGGCGGGTGGTCGACGCCCCGGGCGCCCCGGCCGGGCCCGGTCCCACGGCGCCGGCGGCGTCCGGCACCCGGCGCCGGACCGGCCTGCGGACCGGCGGCCTGCTGGCGGCCGTCCTGCTGCTGACCGCCGTCGCCGCCCTGAGCCTGGCGGTCGGCGCCAAGGAGCTGACCCCCGCCCAGGCCTGGCACGGCCTGCTCGACCCCGGCAGCCCCGAGCACACCGTCGTGCACGGGATGCGCCTGCCGCGCACCCTCCTCGGCCTGCTGGTCGGCGCGGGCCTGGGCCTGGCCGGAGCCGTGATGCAGGCGCTCACCCGCAACCCGCTGGCCGACCCCGGACTGCTCGGCATCAACGCGGGCGCCTCCGCCGCCGTGGTGACGGCCAGTTCGCTGCTGGGCGTGGCCACCTTCGCGGGGTACGTCTGGTTCGCGCTCGCCGGGGCGGCCGCCGTCTCGGTGGCCGTCTACGTCGTCGGCGGAGGCCGGGCCGCCACCCCCGGACGGCTGGCGCTGGCCGGCGCGGCGCTCAACGCCACGCTGTACTCCTACGTCAGCGCCGTGATGCTGCTCGACACCACCTCGATGGACCGGATGCGGTTCTGGACCGTCGGCTCGCTGGCGGACGCCCGCCCGGAGACCGTCCTCAAGGTGCTGCCCTTCGTCGCGGCCGGCCTGCTGCTCGCCCTGCTGACGGCCCGACCGCTCAACGCGCTGGCCCTCGGCGACGAGGCCGCCAAGGCGCTCGGCGCCCGGCCCGCCGCCGTGCGCGCCGCCGCCATCCTCACGGTCACACTGCTCTGCGGCGCCGCCACGGCGGCCTGCGGGCCGATCGTCTTCGTCGGCCTGATGGTGCCGCACCTGGTCCGTGCCCTCACCGGCCCCGACCTGCGCTGGCTCTTCCCGTACAGCGTCGTGCTCGCGCCGGCCCTCTTCCTCGGCGCCGACGTGCTCGGCCGGGTGCTCGGCCGCCCCGGCGAGGTGCAGGTCGGTGTGGTCACCGCCGTCCTCGGCGGCCCGTTCTTCCTCTACTTCGCCCGCCGCGGAAAGGTGGCCCGGGTATGACCACGATCCGCATCCCCCGGCTGGGGTGGTCGCTGCGCTTCCGCTCCCGCGCCCTCGCGGCCGGGATCGGCTGCACGCTGCTCGCGGCGCTGGTCGGCGTGCTGGCGCTGGGCAGCGGCGACTACCCGCTCGGCCCGGGCGAGGTGCTCCGCGCGCTCACCGGCGGCGGCACCCCGGCCCAGGACTTCATCGTCAACGAGCTGCGGCTGCCCCGGGTGGTCACCGCCCTGCTGGTCGGCGCCGCGCTGGCGCTGGCCGGGGCGCTGTTCCAGTCCCTGGTGCGCAACCCGCTCGGCAGCCCGGACGTCCTCGGCTTCACCCAGGGCGCCGCCTGCGGCGCCCTGACCGTGGTGGTGGCCGGCGGCGGCAGCCTCGCGCTGGCCGGGGGAGCGGTGGCCGGCGGCGTGCTCACCGGGGCGGCCGTCTGCGGGCTGGCCTGGCGGGACGGACTCCACGGCGGCCGCCTGGTCCTGGTCGGCATCGGCACCGCCGCCATCCTCACCGGCGTCAACGGCTACCTGCTCACCCAGGCCAAGCTGATGGACGCCGCCCGCGCCGTGCTCTGGCTGACGGGCAGTCTGGACGGCCGGGGCTGGTCCGACGCGATGCCGCTGCTGATCGCGCTCGCGGTGCTCGGCCCGCTCGCCGTGCTCGGCTGCGGCCGCGCCCTGCACCTGCTCGAACTCGGCGACGACACCGCCGCCGGCCTCGGCGTCCGGGTCGAGCCGCTGCGGCTCGCCCTGCTGGCCTCGGCGGTCGTGCTCGCCTCGCTGGCCGCCGGGGCCGCCGGGCCGGTCTCCTTCGTCGCCCTGACGGCCCCCCAGCTCGCCAAGCGGATCACCCGCGCCCCCGGCCCGAACCTCGTCGTCGCCATGCTGACCGGCGCCGCCCTGCTGGCCACCGCCGACTGGGCGGCCCAGCGCCTCTTCACCGGCCACCAGCTGCCGGTCGGCGTGGTGACCGGCGTGCTCGGCGGCGGCTACCTGGTCCGGCTGCTGGCGAGCGAGCGCCGCGCGGGGCGGATATGACCCGCCGCCACCCGGCAGTGCGTACGACGACCCAGCGACACCGAACGGACGGAGAGACCGCGATGACGCCGCAGGCGGCACGACTGGAGGGCCGGGGGCTCACCCTCGCCTACGAGAAGCGGACCATCGCGGAGAACCTCTCGGTCGCCGTCCCGGACCGCTCCTTCACCGTGATCATCGGCCCCAACGCCTGCGGCAAGTCCACCCTGCTGCGGGCGCTGGCCCGCACCCTGCGCCCCACCTCCGGTCAGGTGCTGCTGGACGGCGCCGACATCGCCCGCCTGCCCGCCAAGCACGTCGCCCGCACCCTCGGCCTGCTGCCGCAGTCCTCCGTCGCCCCCGACGGCATCACCGTCGGCGAACTGGTCTCGCGCGGCCGGTACCCGCACCAGGGCCTCCTGCGCCAGTGGTCCGAGCAGGACGAGCGGGTGGTCCAGGAGTCGATGGCGGCCACCGGCGTCGGCGAACTCGCCGAACGGATGGTGGACGAGCTCTCCGGCGGCCAGCGCCAGCGGGTCTGGATCGCGATGGCACTCGCCCAGGAGACCCCGCTGCTCCTGCTCGACGAACCCACCACCTACCTCGACATCGCCCACCAGGTCGAACTCCTCGACCTGTGCGCCCGGTTGCACGAGGACCAGGGCCGCACCCTGGTCGCCGTGCTGCACGACCTCAACCAGGCCGCCCGCTACGCCACCCACCTGATCGCCATGCGGGACGGCGCCGTGCTCGCCGCCGGGCCGCCGCAGGAGGTGGTCACCGCCGAACTGGTCGAGCAGGTCTTCCGCCTGCCCTGCCGGATCGTCGAGGACCCGGAGAGCGGCACCCCGCTGGTCGTCCCGCTGGCCCGCCGCCGCACCCCGGCCCGGGCGGTGGGCGCCAAGTGACCGCCCGGGTCCACCGCGACGCCCACGGCATCCCGCACCTGCGGGCCGCCGACCCGCTCGCCCTGGTGCGCGCCCAGGGCCGCAACGCCGCCACCGACCGCGCCTGGCAGCTCGAGGTCGAGCGCCACCGCGCCCAGGGCAGCTCGGCCGCCTTCCTCGGCCCGGACCACCTCGACTGGGACGTCTTCGCCCGGCGGGCCCGGCTCGCCGACACCGCCCGCCGCTGCTTCGCCGCCCTGGACGAGCCGACCGCCGCCTGGGTGCGCGCGTACGTCGCCGGGGTCAACGAGGGGCTGCGGGAGAGCGCCCGCCGGGCCCCGGAGTTCGCCGCCGCCGGGCTCGCCCCCGGCCGGTGGGAGGAGTGGACGCCCCTGGCGCTCTGGCTCTCCCACCACATCCTGTTCGCCGGCTTCCCCGGCAAGCTCTGGCGGGACAGGGTCGCCCGGGTGCTCGGCGAGGACGCGGTGCACCTGTTCGCGACCGACGGCCTGCCCGCCTCCGGCAGCAACGGCTGGCTGGTGGCCCCCGAGCGCACCGCGGCGGGCGCCGCCCTGATCGCGGGCGACCCGCACCGCTTCATCGAGACCCCCGGCGTCTACCAGCAGATCAGGCTCGCCTGCCCCGAGTACGACGTGGTCGGCCTGGCCGTGCCCGGCGTGCCCGGCATCGCGCACTTCGGCCACACCGGTGAGGTCGCCTGGGCCATCACCAACTCCATGGCCGACTACCAGGACCTCTACCACGAGCGGCTGCGCCGCACCCCGGCCGGCGTCGAGGCGCGCGGCCCGGACGGCTGGCACCCGGCCGAGGCGCACACCGAGACCGTCGAGGTCGCCGGGGCCGAGCCCGTCGCCGTCGAGGTGGTGGAGACCGAACGCGGCCCGGTGATCGCCGGGGGCCCGGACGGCGACGGCCGGGCGGTCAGCCTCCGGTACCCGCCCCGGGTCACCGCACGGCTGGGCTTCGAGGTGCTGCCCGCGCTGCTGCGCGCCCGTACGGTGGGCGACCTCGACCGGGCCCTGGACGGCTGGGCCGAGCCGGTCAACGTCGTCCTCGCGGCCGACACCGCCGGCGGCCTGCTGCACCGGGTGGCCGGGGCCGTCCCGGCGCGCGACCCCCGCAACCTGGTCCGGCCGGTACCCGCCTGGGAGCCCGGCCACGAGTGGCACGGCTGGCAGCCGCTGCCCCGGGCCGAGGTGCGCGGCGCCGCCGTCATGGCCAACGAACGCGGCCTGGCCGGGCCGCTGGGCATCGAGTTCTGCGCCCCGTACCGGGCGGAGCGGATCGCCGAGCTGCTCGCCGACGGCACCGGCTGGACCACCGAGCGGATGGCGGCCGTCCACACCGACACCCACCTGGCCTCCGCCGCGCCCCTGCTCGACCTGCTCGCGACGCTGCCCGACCTCGGCCCCGAGGCGGCCGCGCTGCGCACCGAACTCCTGGCCTGGGACCGGAGGATGGACGCCGACTCGGTCACCGCCGCCCGCTACGCCGAGCTGCGCTCGGCCGTGGTGCGCCGTTACGCGGCCACCCCGGAGCTGGCCGGGCTCGCCGCGCCGGACGGCCTGCCGCCGGTCTTCGCCCCCTGGCTGTCGGCCACGGCCAGGATCGGCTTCGCCCTGCCACACGTGCTCGGCACCGGACTGCTGCCGGGCATCGACCCGGCCGCCCTGGTGCGCGCCGCCGTCGAGGAACTGGCCGCCGCCGGGCCGACCGGCGAGACCTGGGGCGAGCGGCACCGGCTCCACGCCTGGTCCGCCCTGCCCGCCGAGGAGGCGCGGCCGGGCCCGGCGCTCGCCGGCGACCACGACTGCGTGCTCGCCACCTCCTGCGTCCCCGGGATCACCGACCTCAGCGCCCGGGCCTCGGCCGCCCGCCTGGTCTGGGACCTCGCCGACCGCGAGCGCAGCGCCTGGATCGTGCCGCACGGCGCCCACGGCGACCCGGGCCACCCCCACCACCGGGACCAGCACCCGCTCTGGCTGAGCGGCGCGCTGACCCCGGTGGTCACCGACTGGACCAGACTCACCGAGGAGAACAGTGGCCACTGACCGGACAGACCGGACCGCGACCGACCGCCCCGCCGTCGACCACCGCTCGCCGGACGGCGCCCGGTTCGAGCGAACCGTCCCCGGCTTCGGCACGGTGACCATCCGCCCGCTGGACCCGGCGGCCGACGCCGAGGTGGTGCACGCCTGGGTCGACGACGAGCGCGCCCGCTTCTGGGGCATGGTCGGCAGGACCCGCGAGCAGGTCCGGGAGACCTACGAGTTCGTCGACTCCCTCGAGACCCACCACGCCTACCTGGTCCGGCACGACGGTGCGCCCGCCGCGCTCTTCCAGACCTACCTGCCCGAGCACGACCCGCTCGGCGAGCACTACCCCGTCCAGGACGGCGACCTCGGCGTGCACCTGCTCGTCGCCCCCGCCGACGCCCCCCGGCGCGGCTACACCCACCACCTGATCGCGGTCCTCATCGCCTTCCTCTTCGCCGACCCCTACGTGCGCCGGATCGTCGCCGAGCCGGACGTCCGCAACGAGAAGTCGGTCGCCCGCCTGCTGCGCAGCGGCTTCGAGCCCGGCCCCCAGCTCGATCTCGCCGAGAAGCGCGCCCAACTGGTCCTGCTCACCCGCGACCGCGCCGAGGCCCTCGCTGCCGCAGACCGCCGCGTCGTCGCAGGCGACGACGGCGACCTCGTGGCCGTCCCCGACGGCCTCGCCGCGGGCAGGCTCGTCCAGAACTGACCCCACGACGCGCAGCCCGGCCGGCGCCACACCAACCGGCCGGGCCGCACGCCGCCCCCCCCGGAGGAGCGGCAGCACCTCGGGAATCAGCAGCCGCAGCAGGGACCGGCCGGGTGCCCGAGCCCGAGGCGGTGACCCGCCCGATCCCCTGGAGGGTGCCGTCGACCGGGGCGGCAGTGGCTCCTGCCGTTCGTTCGGCCTGCCCGGGACCGGACCGGCTCCTCGCCGACCACCCGTCAGAACTGCTTGAACCAGTCCCCGATCAGGCGCAGGGCCTTCCGCCGGACCTTGGCGGTGTCGCGCCACTCCTTCTCCGCCTCGACGCTGGCACGCGTGCAGGCGAACTTCCTGTCGGTGGTGGTGCGGACGATTTCGATCCGGTGGGTGTTACCGATCAGGGAGTTCAGGTGGTATGGCCCGACACCGAGGTAGGCCGCTGCCTCTTCCTGCGTCATCCACGGGCCGTCGGGCGGCAGCGCGTCGTACCGGAAGGGTATCTGCGGGAGGCGGTCCGTCCGGGTCTTCACCAGGGCATTATCGTCGGCCACCAACCGAAGGTTCGCCCCAGCACTACCCGCTGCAACGCGCCGCCGGCCGCAGCCCGCTCCCGCCCAACTCCGCCTGCCGCCGGGGCTCCGACGACTGCCGTCCCTGACGCGCGGCCCTCACCGTCCGGCTCCGCACATGATCGACCGGGCACGTCCTGCCCAGGCAGCGGCGAACACGTTTCCGCAGGTCGGCAAGGAGCCGACCTGCGGAAACGATGAGGGATCGACCTGCGTCCCCGCAGGTCGGAGCGGCTCTACAGGTCGTAGTACAGCTCGAACTCGTGCGGGTGCGGCCGGAGGGCGATCGGGGCGATCTCGTTGTTGCGCTTGAAGTCGATCCAGGTCTCGATCAGGTCCGGGGTGAAGACGTTGCCGGCGAGGAGGTACTCGTGGTCGGCCTCGAGGGCCTCCAGGACGGCGGGGAGGGAGGAGGGCACCTGCGGGACGTTGGCGTGCTCCTCGGGGGCGAGCTCGTAGAGGTCCTTGTCGACCGGCTCCAGCGGCTCGATCTTGTTGCGGATGCCGTCCAGGCCGGCCATCAGCATGGCCGAGAAGGCCAGGTAGGGGTTGGAGGACGGGTCCGGCGCGCGGAACTCGATGCGCTTGGCCTTGGCGTTGGAGCCGGTGATCGGGATGCGGATCGCGGCCGAGCGGTTGCGCTGCGAGTACACCAGGTTGACCGGCGCCTCGAAGCCCGGCACCAGGCGGTGGTAGGAGTTCACCGACGGGTTGGTGAAGGCCAGCAGCGAGGGGGCGTGCCGGAGGAGGCCGCCGATGTAGTAGCGGGCGGTGTCGGACAGGCCCGCGTAGCCCTGCTCGTCGTAGAAGAGCGGCGAGCCGTCGCTCCACAGCGACTGGTGGACGTGCATCCCCGAGCCGTTGTCGCCGAAGATCGGCTTGGGCATGAAGGTGGCCGTCTTGCCGTTGCGCCAGGCGACGTTCTTGATGATGTACTTGAACAGCATCAGGTCGTCGGCCGCGTGCAGCAGGGTGTTGAACTTGTAGTTGATCTCCGCCTGGCCGGCCGTGCCGACCTCGTGGTGCTGGCGCTCGACCTCGAGGCCGGCCTTGGCCAGCTCCAGGGACATCTCGGCGCGCAGGTCGGCGAAGTGGTCCACCGGCGGGACGGGGAAGTAGCCGCCCTTGTACTTGACCTTGTAGCCGCGCACGTCGCCCTCGGCGGCGCCGCTGTTCCAGGCGCCGGCCTCCGAGTCGATGTGGTAGAAGGACGCGTTCGCGCTGGTCTCGAAGCGGACCGAGTCGAAGACGTAGAACTCCGCCTCGGGCCCGAAGAAGGCGGTGTCGGCGATGCCGGAGGAGGCGAGGTAGGCCTCGGCCTTCTTGGCGACGTTGCGGGGGTCGCGGCTGTAGGCCTCGCCGGTGACCGGGTCCTGGATGAAGAAGTTGATGTTGAGGTGCTTCTCGGCCCGGAAGGGGTCGAGGCGGGCCGTGGCGAGGTCCGGCACGAGGGCCATGTCGGACTCGTGGATGGCCTGGAAGCCGCGGATCGACGAACCGTCGAACATCAGGGTCTCGGACGGGTCGAAGGTCGCCGCAGGTACGGAGAAGTGCTGCAGTACGCCCGGCAGGTCGCAGAACCGGACGTCGACGAACTTCACGTCGTTGTCCTGGATGAACTGCTTCACTTCGGCGGCGCTGTTGAACATCCATCCTCCTCGGCGTAGCGAATGGGGCTCACCCTAGGAATGGGTCGTTTCCGGCCGGTGACCCGCTCGTTTCCTCGATGTTAACCGCGTCCGCCGAGTGGGCGGCAAAGGTGTACGGGCCGGGGCAAATCGCCCCGCCGACCTGGGGGGTCGTCGGGCAGTGGTCTGGACCACTTGGTAAGCCCGGAGATCGCGATTCACCCGGTAGGGGACGGGCCCGGCACCACGCCCCGCCCGGAGGGGAGCCGGTGGGGGTGTCCGGGGTGAGCCCGGTTAGTGTGGATTCGTGGACACCAGAGAAGCGTTGGGATCGTGGATCGACGGCCCGAAGGCGGCCGCCGAGAAGATGGGCGCCGACTTCGGCTACCGCGGCGAGCGCCTCGGGCTGCCGCAGGAGGGCCCCGGCTCGATCGCCGGCCCGGGCCGACGGATCGGCTCCCTGTTCGTGGACGGCTGGCTGGTCTCGCTGATCTCCTACGGCCTGATCGCCAAGGGGGACCAGGCCGAGGCCAACCTGTGGACCCTCCCGCTCTACTTCGTGGTCGCCGCCGTCCTGCTCGCCACGACCGGCACGACCGTCGGCAAGCGGCTGTTCGGCCTGCGGGTGGTCCGCCTGGACGGCCGCCGGGCGACCATCCCGCAGATCCTGCTGCGCACCGTCCTGCTCTGCCTGGTGGTGCCGGCGCTGGTCTGGGACCGCGACACCCGCGGCCTGCACGACAAGGCGGTCGGCACGGTCGAGGTCCGGATCTGACCTGACGCCGCCGCGCGCCGCCCTCGATCGCTGCGCGCCGGACCCGTCACCGCGCACCGGACCCCCGGCACCGCGCACCGCCCCCGTCGACGGCACCGCCCCCCGGCCACCCCCGAGGGCTGAACGCCGAACGGCCCCGCTGAGGACATCAGCGGGGCCGTTCTCGTGCGGTTGGGGGACGGTCAGCGGACCTGGCCGCCCTTGGGCATCCGTGCACCCTTGGGCATCGGGCCCTTGGGGATCGGCGCCTTGGAGAGCAGGTCGCCCAGCGCGCGCAGGCGGTCGTTGGTCTCGGTGACCTGGGCGGGGGTGATGGCGCGGGGCAGGCGCATCAGGTGGATCTGCAGCTTCTTCAGCGGGACCTCGTCCGCGCCGTTGCCCACCACGATGTCGTGCACCGGCACGTCGCCGACGACCCGGGCCATCTTCTTCTTCTCGGAGGCCAGCAGCTGGCGCACCCGGTTCGGGTTGCCCTCGCCGATCAGCGCGATGCCGGCCCGGCCCACGGCGCGGTAGACCGCGTCCTGGTTGCGGGTGACCGCGACCGGGGTGGAGCTGGAGCTCCAGCCGCGCCGGATGTTGTTCAGCACCGCCGCCACCGCACCCGGCTGCCCCTCCATCTGACCGAACGCGGCGCGCTCGGCCCGGCGCCCGAAGACGATCGCCATGGCCAGGACGGCCACGATGAAGCCCAGGATGCCCAGGTAGATGGGGTGGTCGATCGCGAAGCCGATGGCGAGGAACACGCCGAAGGTCAGCAGGCCGACGCCGGCGATGATCAGGCCGATCTTGGTGTCGACCTTCTTGGTCATGGTGTACGCCAGGCGGATCTGCTTCAGTCGCCCGGGGTTCTCGGATGTTTCCCTCGCCATAACGCTCATGGTACGTGGCACGGGTACGGGATATCCAAGCCCGGGTACCCGTTCGCCCGAACCGTGACCCGTGTGGCCGTACGCCGTCGCGCACAGCGACGCCGCAGGCTCACTGCCGTACGGAGCGTGCCCCCGCGGTGCCCGTCGGCGCGGCCGCCGGGGTGTCGTGCCGGCGGTCCGCCGCGTACCGGCGGTTCTCGCACACCGCCGCCCAGGCGTTCAGCCGGGCGTGCCGTTGGCCGGGTGCCAGCAGGACGCTCTCGGCGAACCGCAGCGCCACCCCCACCGACCGGATCCGCATCCGCATGCCGAACAGCTCCTCACGTGGGCTGAGAAGAATCGAACGCCTGCCAGGCGTCCATCGTCCCCACCCCGTGTTACCAGCCCGTGACCGGGCAGTCAAAGCGTGGTGAAAGCCGGAAGGGCGGAGCCGCGGCTCCGCCCTTCGAATGGCCCAGTGGCCGGAAATCGACCCACCGCCGACCGCTGAACCGGCCGGCGACAAACTGGCCGGCGACCGGCCGGCGACAAACCGGCCGGTGACGAACCGGTCGACGACCGACCGACCGGCAACCGGTCGGCGACGTCAGACCGCGGCCTGCTCGCGCCGCTCCAGCGCCTGCCGGTACAGCCGGCCGGCCCGGTACGACGAACGCACCAGCGGGCCGGACATGACACCGGCGAAGCCCAGCTCCTCGGCCTCCTCCTGGAGCTCGACGAACTCCTGGGGCTTCACCCAGCGCTCCACCGGGTGGTGGCGCAGCGAGGGGCGCAGGTACTGGGTGATGGTGATCAGCTCGCAGCCGGCCCCGACCAGGTCGGCCAGCGCCCGGCTGACCTCCTCGCGGGTCTCGCCCATGCCCAGGATCAGGTTGGACTTGGTCACCAGCCCGGCCGCGCGAGCCTGGGTGATGACGTCCAGCGAGCGCTCGTACCGGAACGCGGGGCGGATCCGCTTGAAGATGCGCGGCACCGTCTCGACGTTGTGCGCGAGCACCTCGGGACGCGAGGAGAACACCTCGGCGAGCTGTTCGGGCACCGCGTTGAAGTCGGGGATGAGCAGCTCGACACCGGTGCGGCCGCCCGCCCGGTCGGCGGTCATCGCGTGCACCTGGCGCACGGTCTCGGCGTACAGCCAGGCGCCGCCGTCCTCCAGGTCGTCGCGGGCGACGCCGGTGATGGTGGCGTAGTTGAGGTCCATCGTGACGATGGACTCGGCGACCCGGCGCGGCTCGTCGCGGTCGAACTCGGCGGGCTTGCCGGTGTCGATCTGGCAGAAGTCGCAGCGGCGGGTGCACTGGTCACCGCCGATGAGGAAGGTCGCCTCGCGGTCCTCCCAGCACTCGAAGATGTTGGGGCAGCCGGCCTCCTGGCAGACCGTGTGCAGCCCCTCCTTCTTCACCAGCGAGTGGAGGGCGTTGTACTCCGGGCCCATCTTCGCGCGGGTCTTGATCCACTCGGGCTTCCGCTCGATGGGGGTCTCGCTGTTGCGGACCTCCAGGCGGAGGAGCTTCCTGCCGTCGGGCGCGACAGCGGACACGTGCGACTCCTAGAACTAGACGGGGTACCCCCAGGGTACGCCTGTGGTTGTACGGGCTGCGCTGGGCCTGGCGCCCCGCAATCGCAGGGCAACGCACCTACCGGCCGGTAGATTCCCAGCAGCGGGAGGTTTCGGGGCCTTTCAGCGGCTGAGCGCCGGCTCCGGCAGCTCGGCGAGGACGTCCTTGAGGTGCCGCTCGACCGCCGGCAGCGCCTCGGCGACCTCGAAGCCGCGCCCCAGCTCGCCGGCCAGCGAGGCGACGCCCGCGTCCCGGATTCCGCAGGGCACGATCTTGTCGAAGTAGGTCATGTCGGGGTCGCAGTTGAGGGCGAAGCCGTGCATGGTCACCCCGCGGGCGACCCGTACCCCGATCGCGGCGAGCTTGCGGTCGTCGCCGCGCTGGCCGGCGTTGGACGGCGCGTACTCCGGCCCGGCCAGCCGCGGGTCGATGCCCAGCGGCAGGCCCATCCGCAGGGTCAGCTTGCCGATGTCCACCACCGCGGCCGGGTCGACCACGGCGTCCGGGATGGTCCGGCCGAGCACCCAGACGCCGCTGCGGCCCTCGACCCGGCTGGTCGCGACGCCGAAGTCGGCGGCGGCGCGGATCAGCGCCTCCTCCAGCCGGCGGACGTAGGCGATGACGTCGATCGGGTCGGGCAGCTTGACGATCGGGTAGCCGACCAGCTGGCCGGGGCCGTGCCAGGTGATCTCCCCGCCCCGGTTGACCTCGACCACCGGGGTGCCGTCCAGCGGCAGGTCGGCCGGGTTGGTGCGCTTGCCCATGGTGTAGACGGGCGGGTGCTCCAGCAGCAGCACGGTGTCGGGGATCTCGTCCGCGACCCGCAGGGCGTGCAGGCGCTGCTGCTCCTCCCACGCCTCCTGATAGGGGACGACGCGCTCGCCTATGCCCATCCGCACGAACCGCACGTTCTCACTCATGCGCCCACCGCACTCCTTGCCAGGCGTTCGAGACCAACCTCGCCACTGTACGCCCACGCCCCGACGGGCCGTTCAGGCGCCCGAGAGCAGCTGCAGCCGCAGCGCCAGCTGCAGCTCCAGCGAGCGCTCGGGCTGGTTCCAGTCCGGTCCGAGCAGTGCCTCGACCCGGTCCAGCCGCTGCACCACCGTGTTCACGTGGACGTGCAGCGCGTCCTTGGCCCGGGTGAGGCTGCCGCCGCAGTCGAAGTAGGCGCGCAGGGTGCGGACCAGCTCGGTGCCGCGCCGGGCGTCGTAGGCGAGCAGCGGGCCGAGCGTCCTGCCGACGAAGCCGTCCACATCGTGGCCGTCGCCGAGCAGCACGCCCAGGAAGCCGAGCGCGCGGGCCGAGGCGCCCTCGCCGGCGCGGCCGAGCACCCGCAGGGCCCGCACGCAGCGCAGGCCCTCGGCGTACGAGGCGGCCAGCGCCGGAGGGCCGGCGGCCGGGCGGCCGGCGCCGACGGTGACGGGGAAGCCGGCCAGCCGGGCCAACCGCTCGGCGGCCTGCCGGGCGGTCCGGTCGGTTCCGTCGGGTCCGTCGGTCCCGGGGGTCCTGCTCGTCCTACCAGGCCCGTCGGTCCTACCAAGCCCGTCGGTCCTGCCGGTCCCGTCGGTCCTGCCGGTGCTACTGGTCCTACCGGTCCTACCGGTCCCGTCGGGCCTGCCCGTCCTGTCGGTCCCGTCCGTCCCGTCGGGGGCGGCCGCACCGTCGGGGTCGTCGGCGGTGCCCGCTTCGAGCGGCACCAGCAGCACCACCGCCTCGCCGTGCTCGGCGCCGAGGCCCCGGGAGCCGAACAGGTACCGCCGGGCGGCGGCCGCCAGTCGCCCCCGCCCGGCACCGTCGCCGTCCGCCGGCTCCGCGACCAGCACCAGGTGCGGCCGCGCGAGGTCGACCCCGAGCCGGCGGCCGCGCGCGGTGAGTCCGGCCGGGTCGCGCTCGGGGGCGGTGAGCAGGTCGGTGAGCAGCTCGCCGCGGACCCGGTTCTCGGTCTCCGCCACCGAGCGGCGCAGCAGCAGGAGCAGCGCGGTGACGACGCCGGCCCGCTCGAACAGCCGCCGGTCGGCGTCGTCGAGGTCGGGTCGGCCGCGCAGGACCAGGGCGCCGAGCGCGTCCTGCCCGGCCAGCACCGCGCACACCCACAGCTCGCCGTGCCGTACGGAGCGGCCCTCGGCCCGGGAGGCGGCCACCGCCCGGGCCAGCTCGGCGGCGGGCGCCGGCTTCCCGGCCAGCGGTTCGCCGTCGGCGTCCAGGACGGCTATCTCGCCGCCCAGCAGCTGGGCGACGGCGGCGGCGACGTCCGGCACCTCGGCGCCGCGCAGGACGAGGTCGGTGAGCCGGTCGTGCGCCTGCTCGGCGCGCTGGACGGCGGCGGAGTGGGCTCGGACCAGCTCGTTGGCGGTGTTCAGCTCGGCCAGCGCGGCCCGGGTGTCGGCCAGTGACTTGGCGGTGTCCAGGGCGATCGCGGCGTGCGCGGCCAGGGTGCAGAGCAGCGCCACCTCGTCGGGGGAGAAGGTGCGCGGCGAGCGGTCGGCGGCGAACAGCACCCCGATGACCCGCCCGCCGAGCAGCAGCGGCACGCCGATGATCGCCACCAGGCCCTCGTCCAGCACGCCCGCGTCGATCGTGCCGGTGTGGTGGAAGCGCTCGTCGGTGCGGTAGTCGGGGGTGGCGTAGGGGCGGGCGGTCTGCGCGACCAGCCCGCCCAGGCCGTCGCCGAGGCTGAGCCGCAGGGTCTGGAACAGTACGGAGACCGAGCCGTCGGTGACCCTCATGTAGGTGTCGCCCGCTGCGTCGTCCGGGAGGGTCAGGTACGCGGTGTCGGTGCCGAGCAGCATCCGGGCCCGGCGGACGATCGCCCGGAGCACCGTGTCCAGGTCGCGGGAGGCGGCCAGGTCCCCGGCGGTGTCGAACAGTGCGGTCAACTCGGCTTCGCGCCGCCGGTGTTGGCGCAGGGTCCGGTGCACCCGAAGGGCCTGCCAGGTGGCGCCGTCGATCTCGGCGAGGACGGCCGGCGGCGCCCCCCGGCGGCGGGCGTCGGCCAGCACCTCGGCGAAGTCCTCGGTGGCGGCGCCGGTGGCGAGCAGGTCGAGCAGCCGCCGCAGCGCGGGTGCGGCGCTCTCGTCGGGGTGGTTCATGGTGCGGGCCGCCAATCGGCGTCGGTTCCGACGGTGCGAGGAGTCGCCGATGCTATCGGCTCAACCCCCGGGCCACGGTCGGCTTTCCGGTCGGGGCGCCGTCCGCCGGCCGCTCCTCGACCAGGGCGAGGTCCCGCCCCCTGGTCTCCCGCCCGCAGAGCACCGCCAGCACGGTGATCGCGGCCGCGAGGGCCACGTACACCGAGACGGGTGTGGCGTTGCCGTAGTCCTTGAGCAGCGCGGTGGCGATCAGCGGGGCGGGTGCCCCGGCGGCCACCGAGGCGAACTGGGCGCCGATCGAGGCGCCCGAGTACCGCAGCCGGGTCGCGAACAGCTCGGAGAAGAAGGCCGCCTGCGGCGCGTACATCGCGCTGTGGAAGACCAGTCCGACGGTCACCGCGAGCACCAGCGACCCGAACGACCGGGTGTCCACCATCCCGAAGAACACGAACGCCCATCCGCCGACCCCGGCCGCGCCGGCCAGGTACACGGGCTTGCGTCCGACCCGGTCCGACAACGCCCCGAACAGCGGGATCAGGGCGAACTGGACGGCCGAGGCGATCAGTACGGCGTTCAGCGCGCTCTGCTTGTCGAAATGCGCATGGCCGACGGCGTACGCGAGCACGAAGGTCGTCATGACGTAGTACGAGATGTTCTCCGCCATCCGCGCGCCCATGGCCACCAGCACCTCCCGCCAGTGGTGCTTCAACACCCCTGCCAGTGGGGTGGGTTCGGCCTTCGGCCGGTTCGCCAGCGCCTGCTGGAACAGCGGCGACTCGTCCACCGCCAGCCGGATCCACATCCCGACGCCCACCAGCAGCGCCGACAGCAGGAACGGCACCCGCCAGCCCCACGCCAGGAAGGCGCTGTCCGACTGCACCGCCGTCATCAACGACAGCACCCCGGCCGCCAGCAGGTTCCCCGCCGGTGCCCCGCCCTGGGGCCAGGACGCCCAGAAGCCCCGCCGCCGCTGGTCGCCGTGCTCCGACACCAGCAGCACCGCCCCGCCCCACTCCCCGCCGAGCGCGAACCCCTGGACCAGCCGCAGGGCCGTCAACATCACCGGCGCGGCCACCCCGACCGCCCCGTACGTCGGCAGCAGCCCGATCGCCGTGGTCGACCCGCCCATCAGCAGCAGGCTCACCACCAGCAGCCGCTTCCGCCCGACCCGGTCCCCGAAGTGCCCGAACACCAGGGCCCCGAGCGGCCGCGCGGCGAAGCCGATCGCATAGGTGAGGAACGACAGCAGCGTCCCCGTCAGCGGATCGCTGGTCGGGAAGAACACCTTCCCGAACACCAGCGCCGCCGCCGTTCCGTACAGGAAGTAGTCGTACCACTCGATCGTCGTGCCGATGAGGCTGGCGGCCACCACTCTCGGGAGGGAGCTGCTCGCCGCCGAACCACGTACAGGGGCTTTCATGGGTCACCACTTCCAGGTCGGGGGGACGGTGTCGCCACAGGGGAGGAACCGCGCGGCGCCGGGACGATGGGGCGGACCGCACCGCCCCGGGGGTGGTTGTGGCCGGCCACCCCGGGGGCGGAGAGGTCAGTGCGCCGTCCAGCCGCCGTCGACGGGCAGGCTGGCGCCGGTGATGCAGGAGGCGGGCGGGGTGCAGAGGTAGAGGGCGAGCGCGGCGATCTCGGCGGGCTGGATGAGCCGCTTGACGGCCGTGCGGTCGAGCATCACGCGGTCGACGACCTCCTCCTCGGGGATGCCGTGGGCGAGGGCCTGGGCGGCGATCTGCTTCTCCACCAGGGGGGTTCGCACGTAGGCCGGGTTGAGGCAGTTGCTGGTGACGCCGTGGGCGGCGCCTTCGAGGGCGACGGTCTTGCTGAGGCCCTCCAGCCCGTGCTTGGCCGTGACGTAGGCGGACTTGAAGGCGCTGGCGCGCAGCCCGTGGACGGAGGAGATGTTGACGATCCGGCCCCACCGCTGTGCGTACATGTGGGGAAGGGTGCGGCGCAGGATGCGGAACGGAGCCTCGACCATCACGCGTTGGATGAGGGTGAAGCGTTCGACCGGGAACTCGTGGACGGGTGCGACGTGTTGCAGACCGGCGTTGTTGACCACGATGTCGGCGTCGTCCGGCAGGGCGTCCACGGCCTCGGGATCGGCGAGGTCCGCGACGATCGCGCGTCCGCCGATCCGCTCCGCCAGCTCCCGGGCGGGGCCGGCCGCGAGGTCGACGACGTAGACCCGGGCGCCGGCCGCGGCGAAGGCCTCGGCGCAGGCCCGGCCGATGCCCGAGGCGGCGCCGGTCACCAGGGCGGTGCGGCCGTCGAGCGGGCGGGCAGTAGAGGTGTCCATGGCCGAGAACGGTAGGAATCCGGCGGTGCCGCTCCCATGTGGCGGGCCACCACAGCGGCCTGATCGACCATGGCGGAAACCGACATGACGACCGATCGACGGTTCGACCCCGGAAGGCCAAACCCGCCCTGACCTCGCTTCCCCACAATGGGCGCGGTTGCTTCACCCGTTCGGAGGATTGCTCGGTCAGATCCACCCATAGCGCCCGAATGCTCGCTACATTCACGCCGATTCCCGACAGGGGGCGCCGCCCCAGGCAGCCGAAGTGCTGGTAGAGCCCGGTGCGACGTCCGAGAGGTGTTGACTGACATGCCCCAACGGCCTGCAACCGACAGCCCGGCGTACGGACCGCTCGACCCGCTCGGCCAGCACCGAGGTCCGGTCGGCCGGACCCTTCCGGACGCCCCCGAAGCCCTGGCACCCACCGCCCTGACCGGCGACACGCTGACCACCGAGACGCTGACCACCGACGCCCCGGCCGCGGACGACCTGCGGCTGCCCGTGCAGGCCACGCCGAACCGGCACGAAGCCGCCCCCGCCCCGGCCCCCGCCGCCGCGGGCGGCCACTCCGGCCACTCCGGCCCGGCGCCGCAGAACGGCCAACTCGCCGCGCTGATCGAGGAGGCCGGCTTCTCGCACGCCGGCCTGGCCCGCCGGGTCGACCAACTCGGCCTGGAACACGGCCTCGACCTGCGCTACGACAAGACCTCGGTCACCCGCTGGCTGCGCGGTCAGCAGCCCCGCGGCGCCACCCCGGCACTGATCGCCGAGGTCTTCACGCGCCGCCTCGGCCGCCGCCTCACCGCCCAGGACCTCGGCCTGGACGCCTGCGCCCCGGTCTACGCGGGCCTGGAGTTCGCCGAGACCCCGCAGGAGGCGGTGGACATCGTGGCGAGCATGTGGCGCAAGGACAACGGCCCGCAGTCCGAGCTGCGCCGGATCGCCTTCACCCCGGCCGGTCTGGTCGTCCCCAGCCGGGACTGGCTGATCGGCCGCACCGACGAGCGCGTCGCCCGCGACGGTTCCACGCTGGCCCGCCCGGACGCCGCCACCGGGCCGCCGGGCAGCGCCCCCACCGCACCGGCGCAGGGCCCCGCGGGCACGCCCGGCGCCCCGAGCGCGAGCCCCGCGCGCGGCCAGGCCGCCGGCGCCACCGGCTCCCGCAGCACCGCCGGAACCACCGGCACCGCCGCCCCGATCGGCCGGGTGCCCACCCAGAGCCGGCGCCCGCCGACCGCCGTCGAGCCGCCGTACACCGACCCGACCCGCGAGGCGCGCCCCGCCCTGCGCGTCGGCCGCGGCGACATCGCCGCCATCCGTGCCGTCGGCGACCTCTTCCGCGCGCTCGACCACGCCTACGGCGGCGGCCACGCCCGCCAGGCGCTGGTCCGCTACCTGGAGAGCGAGGCCGAGCCGATGCTGCGCGGCCGCTACGGCGAGCAGATCGGCCGGGCCCTGTTCGGCGCGGTCGCCGACCTGACCCGGCTGGCCGGCTGGACGTCCTTCGACATCGCCGCGCACGGCCTCGCCCAGCGCTACTTCGTCCAGGCGCTGCGCCTCTCCCAGGCCGCCGGGGACCGCGCCCTCGGCGGCTACGTCCTGGTGACGATGAGCCAGCAGGCCGTCCACCTGGGCCACGGCCGGGAGGCCGTCCAGCTCGCCCGGGTCGCCCAGCAGGGCGTGGGCACCGCCGTCCCGCCGGTGGTCCAGTCGCTGATGCACGCCGCCGAGGCGCGCGGGCACGGCCTGCTGGGCGACGTCCGCTCCTGCACCACGGCGCTGGTACGGGCCGAGCGATCCCTCGCGGCGGCCCGCACGGGGGACGAACTGCCCTCCTGGGCGCGGTACTTCGACGAGGCGCAGCTCTCCGACGAGTTCGCCCACTGCTACCGCGACCTCCAGCAGTGGCGCACCTCCGCCCAGCACGCGGAGAAGTCGCTTCGGCTGCGCTCGCCCGCGTACGCGCGCAGCCGGATCTTCTGCCGGCTGGTGCTGGCCACCGCCCGGCTCGGCATGGGCGACCTCGACGAGGCCTGCACGATGGCCACCGACGCACTGCGCGCGGCGGGGGAGATGCGCTCGGCCCGCTCGCTGGAGTACGTCCGGGACTTCCACCGCCGCCTCACCCCGTACCGGGGCAGCCCGGTCGCCCGCGCCTTCGAGGAGACGGCCCGCCAGGCGGGGGTGATCTGACCGCCCGCCCGGCGGCACGGGCCACGGGACCGGGCCACCCGGTCACCCGCCTGGCCACGCGCCCGCCGCCCGACCGGCGGGCTGCGAAGGCCCGACCGCTCTCCGCCGCGGGCCCTGCGCTGCCGCCGCGTCCGCTTGCCGCCGCACCCGCGGCCACCGGCTGCGGCACCGACCCGCGCGGCCGGGCACGTGGCCGACCCGCGCCGCGGACCCGCGCCGGGCACGCCCGCGTGGCCGCTGCGCGCCGACGGGTGAGCACCCCGGGCCGCCGTCCGAGCCCGGCCGTCGCCTTCGGCGCGGCCCGGCCCCTCACGGCCGACCCCTCCGGACGGGCGGCTGCTGCTGCCCCCCGGACCACCGGACCGCCAGCCCACCGGTCCACCGGTCCACCGGCCCACCGGTCCACCGGCCGACCGGACCGCCGGGAGAGCGCGTCGAACGACGTCGCCGACGCGCACCCCGTCCAGGACGTCCGGCCCGCGCGAGCCCCGAGCCGGGCCGGCCCTCAGGCCGCCGCCTCGGCCTCCGGTGCCCCGGCCGGCAGCCCGAGGTCGCGCAGCACCGCCTCCGCCGCCCGCCGCCCCGAGACCAGCGCCCCCTGGGCGGTGCTGGTGTCCCGGTGGTCCCCGGCGACGTACAGCCCGGCGAGCAGCCGCACCGGCCGACGCGGGTTGTGCGGCGGCGGCATCGCGGGCAGCGCGTCCGGGACGTGCCGCACGCTGAGGAACTGCCAGCCGGTCGTCGAGGCGCCGTACAGCTCGGCGAGCCGGGCCCGGACGGCCGGTTCGAGTCCGGCCGGGCCGCCCGCGTCGAAGGAGCGCCGCCCGAGCACGGTACTGGCGATCAGCGACTGCCCACCCGGGGCGAAGGAGGGGTGCAGCTCGCTCAGCACCAGCGAGTGGGAGACCAGCGGCGGGTGGCCGTGGGGCCGGTCGGCGTCGATCAGCAGGACGGCCTCGCCCAGCGGGGCGCGGTCCGCCGCGTGGAAGAACGTGGTCACGGGGTGGAAGTCCGGCAGCCGCAGCCCGGGCAGCAGTTCGGCGGCGGAGCGGGCGTCGGTGGCGACGACGACGGCCTGGGCCCCGATCCGCCCGTGGCCGACGGTCTCCACGCCGTCGGCGCTGACCGAGGTGACCCGCACGCCGGTCCGCACGGTGCCGGCGGGCAGCGCGGCGGCCAACTGGGCCGGAACGGCGGTGATCCCGTCGGCGGGCAGACAGAGCCGTCCGCGGGCGTAGGAACGCAGCACCAGGTCGGCGATGCGGCTGCTGGTGCCCAGCGTCGGATCGCCGAGCAGCGCGCTGAGCAGCGGCCGCAGGAAGCCGTCCACGGTGCGCGGGGCGAGGCCGTGGCCGGTCAGCGCACGGGCGGTGGTGGTCTCCGGGCGGGCCAGCAGCCGGGCGGCGGGGGTGGTGGCGATCCTGCCGAGCCAGCTGCCGAGCCGGGCCTTGTCCAGCGGGCTGCCGAGCGGTGCCCGGGTCGCGGCCTGGCGGGCGGTGGTGAGCTGCGGGTCCCCGGTCCGGTAGCGGCGGCCGGCACTGTGCACCAGCACGCCTGGTGTGAGCGGGCGCAGGTCCAGGCGGTCGAGGTCGAGCGCCCGGCGCAGTTCGGGGTACGCGGTGTTCAGCAGGTGGCTGCCGTCGTCGAGCCGGAATCCGTCCAGCTCGCGCGTGGCCATCCGGCCGCCGACCCGGTCGGTGGCCTCCAGGACCTGAACGTCGAGGCCGCGTCCGGTGAGTGCGCGGGCGGCGGCCAGACCCGCGAGTCCGGCGCCGACCACGACGACGTCCGGGTCGGACGGTCGACGCGCGCGGCGGGTGAAGTCGTACGTGGGCACTGGCGTGCTCCCTCCCTGGTCCCGGGGCTCCGGCCGACGCAGGCAGCGGGGTGCCGGGACACGGTCCGTGGAAGGTGATGCCCAGTCAGTGTGAGCGTCAGACAAGCGGTACGGACCGGATGCGGGGGTCGAGCGGGGTTGTGCGGCACCGGTGGGGGGCGCGGTCACGGACAGTGCGCCGTGGCGGGCAGCTGACGGGGTCGGCGGGCGCGCACGGTCACCGGGGGCGTGCGACGCGCCCACCATGTGCTCCCGTGCGCCCCCTCCCGGAGCCCCGTCCGACCCCCGCCCGGCATATGCCCTCGGCCAGGGCGAACACCGGAGGGCGCCCACGCGTGACGCAGGAGTCGGCGGTAGGGAGGACCCAGAACCGGCCGTCAGAGTCCCCTGACTGACCGCCAGCGCCCCGCCCCGGATGCCGGAGCGGCCCGAGCCGGATGCCGGAGCGGCCCGAGCCGACCGTCGGAGCGCCCCGGCCCGGGCGCCGGAGCCCCCCGAGCCGGCCGCCAGGGCGCCCCGGCCCGGCCGTCAGAGCGCCGCCCGCACCGCCGAGTCCAGGTCCGGGTGCGTGAAGTGGAACCCGGCGTCCAGCAGCCGCCGTGGCACCACCCGGTGGCTGCCGACGACCTCGACCGCCAACTCCCCGAGCACCAGCTTGAGGACGGCCTCCGGCACCGGGAACGGGGTCGGCCGCCGCACCGCGCGCCCGATCGCCGCGGTCAGCTCGGCATTGGTCGCCGGCTCCGGCGCGGTGAGGTTGAAGGCGCCGGAGAGGTCCTCCCGGTCGATCAGGAACCGCAGCGCCGCGACCTCGTCGGCCAGCGAGATGTAGCTCCAGTACTGCCGCCCGCTGCCGAGCCGTCCGCCCAGGCCCAGCTTGAACAGCGGGAACAGCCGCCCGCCCGCTCCGCCGGCGGCGGACAGCACCATGCCGGTGCGCGGGTGCACGACCCGGATCCCGGCCCGCTCGGCCGGCCGCGCCGCCGCCTCCCACTCCAGGCACACCTCGGCCAGGAAGTCGTCCCCGGCGGGGGAGTCCTCGTCGATCACCCGGTCGCCGGTCTGCCCGTACCAGCCGACCGCGGAGGCGCTGACCAGCACCCGCGGCGGCTCCTTGAGCTCCGCCAGCGCGACGGCCAGGGTCTCGGTGCCGTACACCCGGCTCTCCCGGATCTCCCGCTTGTACGCCTCCGTCCACCGGCGGTCGCCGACCCCGGCGCCGGCCAGGTGGACCACCGCCTCGACCCCCGCGAGGCCGTCCCGCTCGACCTCGCCGAGCAGCGGGTTCCAGCCGATCGCCGTGGTGCCGTCGGGCTGGGGGCCCGTCCGGGAACGGCGCCGGACCAGCCGGACCACCTCATGGCCGTCCGCCAGCAGGGAGCGGACGAGTGCTGAACCGATCAATCCCGTGGAGCCCGTGACAGCGATGCGCATGGCCCCATCCTCGCAGCCCCCGCGGGCCCGTCACCCCCCGCACACGCCTCACTACCATGACGCGCATGTCTCAAGCCCCACATGATGATCTGATCATCCGACAGGCAAGGCTCGAGGACGACCTCGAGCTCGCGGCCCTCGACCGCGACTCCTGGTCCACGCTCTCCGACGTCTCCCCGGAGCCCCGCGCGGAGGCGTCCCTCTTCGACGAGCGGCACACCCCCGACCAGTACCTGGTCGCGCTGCTGGACGGCCGGATCGTCGGGTACGTCCGCCAGGTGCCGCCGACGCCGCTGGCCGCCAACCGGCACGTCCGGCAGATCCAGGGCCTCGCCGTCGCCGGCCCGGCGCGGGGGCGGGGCATCGGCCGGCGCCTGGTCGAGGCGGCCTGCGCGGCGGCCCGGGCCGGGGGCGCCCGCAAGATGAGCCTGCGGGTGCTCGGCTGGAACACCCCGGCCCGTCGGCTGTACGAGAGCTGCGGCTTCGTCGTCGAGGGCTCGCTGGCCGAGGAGTTCCTGATCGACGGCCGGTACGTGGACGACGTCTGGATGGCCCGCCGGCTGGCCGGCTGAGCGCCCTGCCCTGCCGCCCCGTCAGCGGGGCCGGTGGTGCGGAGTCGTGACGTACCCGCCCTGTCTGGAGCCGCATGCCGCCGGGTACCGTACGCCCGTGAGCAACTCGACGCCTCCCGGGTGGTACCCGGTCCCCGGTGCGGACGGCAGCCCCGGTCACGAACGTTGGTGGGACGGCAGCGCCTGGACCAGTGAGGTCCGGCCGCTCCAGGGCGGCGCCGGACAGCTCGCCGACGCCCCCACCGAGACGTGGCAGCCCCCGGCCCGGCAGCCCGGCTACGGATACCCGGCGCAGGGCGGCTCACCGGCTCCCGGCCCCGGTTACGGCTACCCGGGCCAGGGCGGCGGCCAGCACCCGGGCTACGGCGCCCAGCCGCCGGGCTACGGCGCCGCGGACACCGGCTACGGCTACCCCGGCCACGCCGACTACCCCGGCCAGGAGGCCTACCAGGGCGGGGGCTACGGCTACCCGGGCCCCGGGTACCCGCCGTCGAGCCCGGCCGGGAACAGGACCGGTGTGATCATCGGCATCGCGGTCGGCGTGCTGGCCGTGGGCGGGCTCATCGCCGGGATCGTGCTGAACCAGGGCGGCGACCCGAAGGCCGGTCCGACGCCCGGCCCCACCGTTTCGGTCAGCCAGAGCGACAGCCCCGCGCCGACCCCCTCCCCGACCAGCAGCACGCCCACCGTCGCGCCGCCCAAGCCCGTCCCGGTGGTGAAGAGCACCGTCCCGGACCCCCAGCACGCGATCACCGTCCCGGTGTTCGACGGCTGGGACGTCACGCCCAACCCCGTGCACTCCACGGTCTTCCTCGGCAGCGGCCGCTACACCTGCCCGGACGGCAACGCCTGCATCCGCGGCCAGTTCTCGATCGAGAAGGACACCGTCCAGGGTTCCTCGCCCAAGGCGGCCGCCGACGCCGCCATGGCGGCCTACGCCGGCGGGATCTTCAGCGGGATCACCTCGCACACCGACTCCGGCTCCGACTACGTCACCGTCGCCGGTGTGCTCGGCTACGCCACCCGCTGGCACGTCCGCACCTCGGACGGCACCCAGGGCTACGTCGTGCTGGCGGCCGTCCCGGCCAAGGGCGGCGGCTACGTGGTCTTCGAGGGCGGCGTGGACGACGACCCGGCCGCACCGGACGCCTCGGTGCTGGACCAGATCCTCAAGGGCATCAAGCAGGACAGCAGCTCCGGCAGCAGCACCTGATCCGCCGCGCCGGAGCCGCCGCCGAGCCGGGCGGGCGCCCTCAGTCCCCGTACCGCTCCCAGAGCTTGGGGAAGCGTTTCGCCATGACGTCCGGGTCGTCGAAGTCCAGCGGCGCTCCGGACGGCCGCCCGGCCTGCGGCTCGCCCACCTCGGGCAGCGGCAGTCCGGTCAGCTGCTCGTACGCCTCGTCGGCCGCGTAGCCGAGGTCCTCGGCCTCGCCGTCCTCCTCCTCGTCGAACTCGGGCAGCAGGTCCGCCAGATCGTCCGGTTCGGCCAGCCCGCCCTCGAACACCTCCCGGCCCTGGCCGATCAACCAGCAGCGGAAGTAGTCGAAGGTGTCCTCGGAGGCGCCGTCCAGCAGGAGGTACGCCGCACCCCAGAGGTCGTAGCGGTAGGCGCGCTGGAACCGGGCCTCGAACAGCCGGGCGAAGTCGATCACGTCGTCCGGGGTGAGCCGGACCAGGTGTTCCACCAGCCGGTCCGCCTGCTCGTCGGGATCGCCCTCGGCGGCCTCCCGGGTCTCGTCGATGATCTGCCAGAAGTCGGTCTCGTCAATCACGGCTCCAGCATCCCCGTTCGGCGGCCTTCGTGCATGCCACGACCCGTTTCGAGCGGCCGGGAACGGCGGAACCCCGCGCCGTCCGGGGACGACGCGGGGTTCCGTACGACCGGGACGCAATCCCCTACAGGCCGAGCTCGACCTCGAACTCGCCGGCCTCCAGGATCTCCTTGACCGCGACCAGGTAGCGGGCGGCGTCGGCGCCGTCCACCAGGCGGTGGTCGTAGGAGAGCGACAGGTAGGTCATGTCGCGGATGCCGATGGCGGTGCCGCCGTCGGCCTCGATGACCACCGGGCGCTTGACGGTGGCGCCGATGCCCAGGATGGCGGCCTGGTTCGGCGGCACGATCACGGTGTCGAACAGCGCACCGCGCGAGCCGGTGTTGCTGATGGTGAAGGTGGCGCCGGACAGCTCGTCCGGGGTGATCTTGCTGTCGCGGACCTTGGCGGCCAGCTCGGCGGTCTTCTTCGAGATGCCGGCGATGTTGAGGTCGCCCGCACCCTTGATGACCGGGGTCATCAGGCCCTTCTCGGAGTCCACCGCGATACCGATGTTCTCGGTGTCGAAGTAGGTGATGGTGCCCTCGGCGTCGTTGATCCG
The DNA here is from genome assembly GCF_040298565.1 of Kitasatospora sp. NPDC001539. Taxonomy (NCBI): domain Bacteria; kingdom Bacillati; phylum Actinomycetota; class Actinomycetes; order Kitasatosporales; family Streptomycetaceae; genus Kitasatospora; species Kitasatospora sp. NPDC001539. Next base: position 32,609 of record NZ_JBEPAK010000022.1, read on the forward strand.
GGCGTTGATGACCGCGTGGACCTTCAGCGCCTGGGCGGCGGCCTTGACGAAGAACGGCATCGGGGAGAGCTTGACGCCCTCGCGGGCGAGGAAGCCGTCCTTGGCCTTGGCGCGCAGCGACATGATCTTGGTGACGTCCACCTCGACCACGCTGGTCAGCTGGGCCTGCTCGTGCAGGGCCTTCATCATGTTGTCGCCGATGACCTTGCGCATGCGGGTCATCTTGACCGTCTGGCCACGCAGCGCGGACGGCGCGGCGGCGGCCTTCGGCGCGGCGGCCGGGGCGGCAGCGGCGGCGGGGGCCGCGGCCGGGGCGGCCTTGGCGGCCTCCGCGGCGGCGATGACGTCCTGCTTGCGGATGCGGCCGCCGACACCGGTGCCGGTGACGGAGGACAGCTCGACACCGTGCTCGGCGGCGAGCTTGCGCACCAGCGGGGTGACGTAGGCGTCACCGTTGTCGGCAGCCGGGGCAGCCGGAGCCGGAGCGGCGGCGGCCGGAGCCGGAGCAGCAGCGGGAGCCGCCGGAGCCGGAGCCGGAGCCGGAGCAGCGGCCGGGGCCGGGGCCGGAGCAGCCGGGGCCGGAGCCGGGGCAGCCGGGGCCGGGGCGGCCGCAGCCGGAGCGGGGGCCGGAGCAGCAGCCGGCGCCGGAGCGGCAGCCGCAGCACCCGGGGCGCCGATCAGCGCGAGCTGGGCGCCGACCTCGGCGGTCTCGTCCTCGCCGACCAGGATCTTGACGACGACACCGGCGACGGGCGACGGGATCTCGGTGTCGACCTTGTCCGTCGACACCTCCAGCAGCGGCTCGTCGACCTCGACGGTCTCACCCTCGGCCTTCAGCCAGCGGGTGACGGTCCCCTCGGTGACGGACTCGCCCAGCGCGGGCAGCAGCACCGGGGTGGCGTCGCCCGCCGGAGCGGCCGGAGCGTCCTGGGCAGCCGGCGCGGCGGCCGGAGCCGGGGCGGCAGCCGGGGCCTCGGCGGCCGGAGCCGGAGCGGCCGGGGCGGCGGCCGGAGCCGGCGCGGCCTCGGCGGCGGGGGCCGGGGCGGCAGCGGCGGCCTCGGAGCCGTCCTGGATGATCGCCAGCTCGGCGCCCACCTCGACCGTCTCGTCCTCGGCGACCTTGATCGAGGCCAGGATGCCGGAGGCGGGAGCCGGGATCTCGGTGTCGACCTTGTCGGTCGACACCTCCAGCAGCGGCTCGTCGACCTCGACACGCTCACCCTCGGCCTTCAGCCAGCGGGTGACGGTGCCCTCGGAAACGCTCTCGCCCAGCGCGGGCAGTGTTACTGAGACCGCCATGGTTTCAGCGACTCCTATCAAGTCTTGCGTACGGGAAGTACTGGAAACAGGGGGGTGGTGGGCGCGATCAGTCGTGCGCGTGCAGCGGCTTGCCGGCCAGCGCCAGGTGCGCCTCGCCCAGGGCCTCGGACTGGGTCGGGTGCGCGTGGATCAGCTGCGCGACCTCGGCCGGCAGGGCCTCCCAGTTGTAGATCAGCTGGGCTTCGCCGACCTGCTCGCCCATGCGGGCGCCGACCATGTGGACGCCGACCACGGCGCCGTCCTTGACCTGGACGAGCTTGATCTCGCCGGCGGTCTTCAGGATCTTGCTCTTGCCGTTGCCGGCCAGGTTGTACTTGAGGGTGACGACCTTCTCCTTGCCGTACAGCTCGACGGCCTTGGCCTCGGAGATGCCGACGGAGGCCACCTCGGGGTTGGAGTAGGTCACCCGCGGAACGCCGTCGTAGTCGATCGGCACCGGCTTGAGGCCGGCCAGGCGCTCGGCGACGAGGATGCCCTCGGCGAAGCCGACGTGGGCGAGCTGGAGGGTCGGGACGAGGTCGCCGACGGCCGAGATGGTGGGCACGTTGGTGCGCATGTACTCGTCGACCAGGACGTAGCCGCGGTCCATCGCGACGCCGTTCTCCTCGTAGCCGAGGCCGGCCGAGACCGGGCCGCGGCCGATGGCGACGAGCAGCAGGTCGGCGTCGATCTGCTTGCCGTTCTCGGTGGAGACGCGGACACCGCTCTCGGTGTACTCGACGCCGGAGAAGCGGGCCTTCAGCTCGAACTTGATGCCGCGCTTGCGGAACGCGCGCTCCAGCAGCTTGGAGGAGTTCTCGTCCTCGAGCGGGACGAGGTGCGGCAGCGCCTCGACGATGGTGACGTCGACGCCGAAGGACTTCCAGACCGAGGCGAACTCGACGCCGATGACGCCGCCGCCCAGGATGACGGCCGACTTCGGGATGCGGTCGAGCTTCAGGGCGTGGTCGGAGGAGATCACGCGGTTGCCGTCGATCTCCAGGCCCGGGATCGAACGCGGCACGGAACCGGTGGCCAGCACGATGTGGCGGCCTTCGATGCGCTGGCCGTTGACGTCGACCGAGGTTTGCGAGGAGAGCTTGCCCTCGCCCTGGACGAAGGTGACCTTGCGGGACGCCACCAGGCCCTGGAGGCCCTTGTACAGGCCGGCGATGACGTCGTCCTTGTACTTGTGGACGCCGTTGATGTCGATGCCCTGGAAGGTGGCCAGCACGCCGAACTCGGCGGCCTCCTTCGTCTCGTCCGCGATCTCGGCGGCGTGCAGCAGCGCCTTGGTCGGGATGCAGCCGCGGTGCAGGCAGGTGCCGCCCAGCTCACCCTTCTCGACCAGGGCGACGCTCAGACCCAGCTGAGCGGCGCGGAGCGCCGCGGCGTAACCGCCGCTTCCGCCTCCGAGAATGACTACGTCGAAAACGGTGCTGGCGTCGTTCGCCACGTCACGTCCTCCATGCAATGGGGTGGGTCGCCGGGCCGGTCGCGGTCCGGTGGGTCGGAAGCCTTTGTGGGGCGCCCAGTCGTGCCGGAAATACATCTTCGCACTTGTTCGCGGTGGCTGATGTCCGGGCCCACCCCAGGGGTGTCCCACGAAGCGGTCACCGGGGCGGGAAGACCCCCGACGGAAGGGCATCATCGCAGCTCAACGCGGTATTGACAGCCGCCGGACGGGCGTCTTCCGGGGCGCTTCCCGCGGCCGCTTCCGCACTGCGGAACAAAGTTTCGCCCGTGGCGAACAGAGGTGCGCCCGGGCGTCCGGCCCTACTTCCGGGTAACCGCGCCGGGAACGCCGACGGGGCCCGGCGCACAGGCGCCGGGCCCCGTCGAGTCGGGGAGACCGTCGGATCAGGCCTTGCCGTCGGCCGCCGTCTGCTCGGCGAACCGGAGCAGGGTGCGCACCGCGCTCGCGGTGCCGCCCTTCGGGGTGTAGCCGAACGGCGCGCCCTCGTGGAACGCCGGACCGGCGATGTCCAGGTGCGCCCAGTCGATGCCCTCGGCCACGAACTCCTTCAGGAACAGCCCGGCCACCAGGCCGCCGCCCATCCGCTCGCCCATGTTGGCCAGGTCGGCGATGGTCGACTCGGTGAAGCCCTTGCGCAGCTCCGCCGGCAGCGGCATCGGCCAGGACTGCTCGCCCACCTCGCCCGCGAGGGCGTGCAGGTTGTTGCGCAACTCGTCGTTGTCGGACATCACGCCGAAGGTGCGGGTGCCCAGCGCCAGCACCATGGCGCCGGTGAGGGTCGCCACGTCGATGATGACGTCCGGGTTCTCCTCGCCGGCCCGCACGATCGCGTCGGCCAGCACCAGCCGGCCCTCGGCGTCGGTGTTCAGCACCTCGACGGTCTTGCCGCCGTAGATGCGCAGCACGTCGCCCGGGCGGACGGCGGAGCCGGAGGGCATGTTCTCGGCCAGCGCCAGCCAGCCGGTGATGTTGACGGCCAGGCCCAGGCGCTTGGCGGCCACCACGGTGGCGAACACGGCGGCGGCGCCGGCCATGTCGCACTTCATCGTCTCGTTGTGGCCGGCCGGCTTCAGCGAGATGCCGCCCGAGTCGTAGGTGATGCCCTTGCCGACGAACGCCAGCGTGGCCTTCGCCTTGGGGTGGGTGTAGGCCACCCTCACCAGCCGCGGCGGGTTCTCCGAGCCGCCGCCGACGCCCAGCAGGCCGCCGAAGCCGCCCTTGGTCAGCGCCTTCTCGTCCAGCACCTCGACCTTGAGGCCGTGCTCCTTGCCGGCCGCCTGGGCGATCGCGGCGAAGCTCTTCGGGGTCAGGTCGTTCGGCGCGGTGTTGACCAGGTCGCGGGCGCGGTTCATCTCCTCGCCGATCGCGGCGGCGCGCTCCACGGCGGCCTTGGCGTCCTTGCTGCCCTTGCGGGCGGTCAGCACGACCAGCTCGCCGACCGGCGCCTTGCCGTTGCCGTCGGCCTTGTACGTGCCGAAGGAGTACGAGCCGAGCAGGCCGCCCAGCGCCACCGCCTCGACCTCGGCCGCGGACTCGCCCGGCAGGGCCAGGGCGGCCTTCTTGACGCCGGCCAGCGCACGGGCGGCGACACCGGCGGCGCGGCGCAGCGCCTCCAGCCGGTAACCGTCCTCGGCGGCCTCGCCGAGACCGACCGCGAGCACGAGCGGGGCCTTCAGGCCGGCGGGGGAGGGCACCTTGACGGCCTCGCCCTCGGCGCCGGACGCGCCCAGGGTGCCGAGGACCTCGGCCAGCTTGCCCTCGAACGCCTCGTTCACGATCTCGGCGCCCGGAGCGAGCACGACGCCCTTCGGGCCCTTCGCGACACCGACCACCAGCGCGTCCGCGCGCAGCGAGGCGGCGGAGGAGGTGCTCACAGACAATGCAGTCACGTCATGCGTCCTGTTCTTTCGCGTTCCACGGCCGGTCGCGGCGTGACTGCCGAACCGGCGCAGCCCGTCCTGGCAGGCCGTCCGCCGGCGGGCAGGCGGGTCCGGGCCCCCTGGTGTGCGCATCCGCCGTCCACGGCCGCGCACACCAGAGGCCCCGGCTCCTCGTTGCGCCGGGCGGGCAGGTCCTGCCACGGTGCAGGGCTGCGGTGCTTCACGCATGGTAGTCCGCATGCTGGGATCACGCGCCGCCCGGTGTCAGCCGAGCAACGCCAGGGCGAACAGCGTGCCGCCGGCGGCCGTCTCCGCCATCGCGCCGAGGACGTCGCCGGTGATTCCGCCGAACCGTCGGACGCACCGCCCGAGCAGCAGCCGGGCGCAGCCGACGCCGACCACAACCGCCAGCGGCAGGCGCAGGGCTGACCACCCGTCGGACAGCCCTGACACGGCGACGGCCAGGGCTCCGAGGGCCGTCCCGGCGGCGGCCCCGGCCGGTGACACGGTGCTCGCGACCATCGCCCCGAGCCCGCCGGGGCGGGCGGCCGGCACCGACCGCAGGCAGCCCCAGCCGAGCGCGCACCGGGCGGCCACCGCCGCGGCGAGCACCGCGAGCGCGCCGCGCGCCACCGAGTGCCCGAACTGTCCGGCCAGTGCGGCGACCTGGGCCAGCAGGACCAGCACCAGGGTCAGCACCCCGAACGGTCCGATGTCGGACTGCTTCATGATGCGCAGCGCCTCCTCGGCCGGTTTGCCGCTGCCCAGCCCGTCCGCGACGTCCGCCAGCCCGTCCAGGTGCAGCCCCCTGGTCAGCGCGGCGAGCACCGCGACCGCGGTCACCGCCCCGAGCGGTCCACCCGCCCGCCAGGCCACCAGCGCGCCGGCCCCGGCCGCGGCGGCGCCCAGCACGAGGCCCACCAGCGGAGCCGCCGTCATCGCCCGCGCGGCCGCCGCGCGGTCCCACCGCTCCACCCGCACCCGCAGCACCGACAGCGTCCCGAACGCGAACCGCAGCCCCTCGCCCCAGCCGGCTTCGTCGCCGCCGCCCGCCATCGCACCCGCTCCTCACCGCACCGAACCGAACCGCACCGCACCGCACGAACGAAAGTCCCCGCGCCCCGGGCGGGACGCGGGGACGACACCGTCGACGTCCTACAGCCTCCGGAGCAGGTCCGCCGCCGAAGGCAGCCTCGGCTGCTCCTTCGGCGCCGCCGGCGCGGACGGCTGCGGCACCTCGTCCGCCAGCGCGTCGCCCGCCGCCTGGAGCAGCGGCAGCGCCAGCACCGCGCCGACGCCCTCGCCCATGGTGATCCCCTGGTCCTGCAACGGCGTCAGGGTCAGCCGGTCGTAGGCCTTCGCCTGGGCCGGCTCGCCGCTGGACTGCCCGGCCCGCCACCACTCCGGCGCCCGGAAGGCGATCCGCTGGGCGACCAGCGCGCAGGCCGCCGAGACCACCCCGTCCAGCACCACCGGCAGCCGACGGACCGCGGCCTGCAACAGGAAACCGGTGATCGCCGCGAAGTCGGCCCCGCCGGTCGCACCGAGCAGGGCGATCTGGTCGCCCAGCACCGGCCGGGCCCGGCGCAGCGAGTCCCGGATGGTGGCGCACTTGATCATCCACACCCGGTCGTCGACACCAGAGCCGCGCCCGCAGACCGCGGCGGCGTCCGTCCCGCAGAGGGCGCCCACCAGCACGGCGGCCACCGTGGTGGAACCGACCCCGAGGTCGCCGAGCAGCACCAGGTCGGTGCCGGAGTCGGCCTCCTCGTCGGCCACGGCCATGCCCGCCCGGAAGGCCCGTACGGTCTCCTCGGCGGTGAGCGCGTTCTCGACGTCGATCCGGCCGGAGCCGCGTCGGATCCGGTGGCTCACCACCTCGTCCGGGAAGTCCGCCGGGTCGGTGTCCACGCCGACGTCGACCACCCGCACCCCGGCGCCGTAGCGCGCGGCCAGCCGGGCCACCGGCGCGGTGCCGTCGAGCACCGCCCGCACCCGGGCCGCGGTGCCGCCCCGGGCGGGCAGCCGGGAGACCCCGAGCGCCGCCACACCGTGGTCGGCCGCGAACAGCAGCACCTTCGGCGCGACCACCGGGCGCACCGGGGAACGCCCCTGCACGGAGGACAGCCAGCTGCCCAGCTCCTCCAACCTGCCGAGCCCGCCGCGCGGTCGGCCGGCCTCCTGCCACCGCTCCTCGGCGGCCCGCCGGGCGCTGTCGTCGGGGCGCTCGACGAGCGAGGAGAACGTATCGAGATCCACGGTCGTGTCCATCGTCGGGAAGGCTACACGCCGCGGGTGTTCAGGCTGCGGCTGGCTTGACGGTGACGACCTGCCCCGCCACCACCAGCAGCACCCGCTCCGAGGCGTCCGCCACGGCCATGTTGAGCCGGCCCAGGGTGTCGCGGAAACGCCGGCCCGCGGCGGTGGCCGGGACGACACCCATGCCGACCTCGTTGCTCACCGCGACGGCGGTGCGCGCGGTGGCCGCCCAGGCCGCCGCCAGCGCCTCGCAGCGGCGCCGCACCGCGGCCTCCCCGCCCTGCGCCCACGCCCGGTCGTCCCAGGCGTCGCACTCGTCCATCACCGAGGTCAGCCACAGCGCCAGACAGTCGATCAGCACCGGTGCCGGGTCGGTGGCGTCGGTGAGCACGGCCTCCAGGTCGCAGGTCTCGGCGGTGCGCCAGCTCGCCGGGCGCCGCTCCCGGTGCAGCTCGATCCGCTGGGCCCACTCGGCGTCACCGTCGCGGGTGCCTCCGGTCGCCACGTACAGGACGTCCGGCCGGTCGGCGAGCAGCTGCTCGGCGCGGGTGGACTTGCCGGAGCGCGCGCCGCCGAGCAGCAGCGTGCGGGGGAGGGGTGAGTGGGTCGCCATGCCGCCCATCCTGCCCGACCAGGCATAGGGAAGATCCCGGCGGGCAAGCTATGGTGCGCACCACACGAGGAGCGGGTGGCGGGAGGAGCCGGGCATGGTCTGGACGTGGCGGTACGAGAAGGCGGACGGCAGTGTGGTGACGCCGAGCGGCGGCCAGGAGGAGTTCGCCGGCCAGGGGGACGCCGAGACGTGGATCGGCGAGACCTGGAAGCAGCTCGTCGACGAGGGCGTGGACACCGCCGTCCTGCTGGAGGACGGGAGCAAGGTCTACGCGATGAGCCTGCACGAGGCCTGAGCCGCGCGGGGCGGGGGGCCGCTCCGGCGGCTACTTCGCCCCGATCAGGTGCAGCAGCGCCGCGACCTGCCGGTACGGGTCGGTGCGGGCGGCCCGGTCCTCGGCTTCGAGCAGCTGGGCCAGCTGCCGCCCGTCCACCGGCGGGGCCGCGTCGTCGGGCGCGTTGTCGGTGAAGACCCGCACGCCGTACCAGTGCCTGAGCGGCACCGACACCTCGGAGAGGGTGACGGACAGGTCGGCGAGCCGGTCGGCGCGCGCGGCCAGCCCGAGCCGGTTGTAGTAGCGGTCGCTCTCGAAGGCGTGCAGGGCGGCCCGCCAGTCCCCGGCGGCCGCCGGCCGCAGCGCCAGCGCGTCGCGGTTGCGGACCAGCAGCGAGAGCAGACCGCCGGGCGCCAGCAGCCGGGCCAGCGAGGCGATCATCGGGTCCGGGTCGGGCAGGTACATCAGGACGCCGTGGCAGAGCACCACGTCGAAGCTGCGCGGGCCGAACCAGCGCCCGCACTGGTGCCCGTCACCGCTGAGCAGCTGGAGCCGGCCGCGGACCTCGGGCGGTTCCTCGGCGAGGGCCCCCTGGGCGACGCCGAGCGCGACCGGGTCGGAGTCGATCCCGGTGACGTAGTGGCCGGCCCTGGCCAGCCGCAGGGCCTGGGTGCCCTGGCCGCAGCCGATGTCGAGGACGCGCTGCGCGGTACGGCCGGCCAACTGCTCGGCGAGCTGCCGGGAGACGAGCTCCTGGCGCACGAAGTTGCGCAGTCCGCCGAGCCGCTCCAGCCAGGCGCCGGTCCCGCCGGCGAAGGAGCCGCTGCGCGAGGGCAGTCGCCGCTCCTGCCCGAGCCGGTCGTGGCCGCCGTCCCCCTGCCCGGGCAGCGCGTACAGGCCGGGCCCCTCCCAGGAGGGCGGGGCCCAGCCGGAGTCCACCGGTTCGGCGGTCAGGGCTTCTCCCCGCGCCGCACCTGCGGCTTGGGCAGGCGCAGCCGGCGCATCTGCAGGGTGCGCATGATGCCGTAGGCAACGGCGCCGCGGGTGTTCTCCCCGGGGAAGCGCTCGCCCAGCTGCTTGCGCAGGCCGAAGCCGAGGCGGACGAAGTCCAGCACCACCACGACGAAGAAGAGCAGGAACAGCAGGGTGGAGAGCAGCTGGATCGCCTGCACCTTGACGATGCTCAGGACCAGGATGACCACGGCGGCGGGCAGGAAGAACTCGGCCAGCGACCAGCGGGAGTCCACGTAGTCACGGGCGAACCTGCGCACCGGGCCCTTGTCGCGGGCCGGCAGGTGGCGCTCGTCGCCCTCCATGAGGGCCTGGCGCTGCTTCTCGCGCTCGACCCGCATCCGGTCGCGCGCCTGGCGGGCGGCCTCCTTGCGGTCCTTGGGCACCGTCACCCGGGTACGCCGGTTGGCCTCGGCCTCACTGCGCTTGGGGGTGGGGCGGCCCTTCTTGGCCTGCGGGTGACGGGCCTGGGTCGTCTCGTCCTGCTTCTCCAGCACGGTGGCGGAGGCGGCGGCATCATCTGAACGGCGTCGGAACACACCCCCAGCGTACGGGGTGAGCGGGCACGACCACGGCTCCCCTCGGACCCAAACGCGTATCGATCCTCCGGTCCGGTTCCGACCCGGGTGTCCCGGGCCCTTCCCGTAGGGGATCAATCGGATGGAGTATGGGGAGGATGAGAGGCGGATCCACCCGGGGGATGAGGAACTGCCACTGGTCGCTGTAGCAGTCTTGTTGCAGGCAGGTGCACTGCGGCGACGGGCTCGCTGCACATACACTCGTCGTGTCTGGTAACGAGATCAAAACCGCAGGCCGGAGAAGGGGGCACCCGAGGCCCATGAGCGACGGAATCATGAAGCGTATGGGGCTGATCTTCCGCTCCAAGGCGAACAAGGCCTTGGATCGGGCGGAGGATCCCCGTGAGACGCTCGACTACTCCTACCAGAAGCAGCTCGAACTGCTGCAGAAGGTACGGCGTGGTGTCGCGGACGTCGCGACCTCGCGCAAGCGCCTGGAACTCCAGCTGACCCAGCTCCAGCAGCAGTCCGCCAAGTACGAGGACCAGGGCCGCAAGGCGCTGTCCCTCGGCCGCGAGGACCTCGCGCGCGAGGCGCTGACCCGCAAGGCCAACATGCAGTCCCAGATCACCGACCTGGAGACGCAGTACCAGCAGCTGCAGGCCGAGGAGGAGAAGCTCACCCTCGCCTCCCAGCGGCTGCAGGCCAAGGTCGACGCCTTCCGCACCAAGAAGGAGACCATCAAGGCCACCTACACCGCGGCGCAGGCGCAGACCCGCATCGCCGAGTCCTTCTCCGGCATCTCGGAGGAGATGGGCGACGTCGGCCTGGCCATCCAGCGCGCCGAGGACAAGACCGCCCAGATGCAGGCCCGGGCCGGTGCGATCGACGAGCTGCTGGCCTCCGGGGCGCTCGACGACGCGAGCGGCCTCGGCCGCAAGGACGACATCGAGGCCGAGCTGGAGCGGGTGGCCGGCGGCTCCGACGTCGAGCTGGAGCTCGCCCGCATGAAGGCCGAGCTGTCCGGCGGCTCCTCCTCCGGCCCGGCGGCCATCGAGCAGGGGCAGCCGCAGCAGCAGTCCCAGCCCCAGCAGCAGTCGCAGGACACCCCCCGCATCAACTACAACAAGTGAGCTCGGCTCGACCCCACGAATCAGGGAGACGCACGGCATGATCATGAGGGTCATGGGTGAGGGGCAGTTCGAGGTGGGCGAGGACCACCTGAACCTGCTCAACCAGCTCGATGACGAGCTGCTCACCGCAGTGGAGTCGGGCGACGAGGAGAACTTCCGCCAGGCCTACGGCAAGCTGCTCGACGCGGTGATGCGGTACGGCACCCGGCTGCCCGACGACGCCCTGGAGCCGTCCGACCTGATCCTGCCGAGTTCCGAGGCGACGATCAGCGAGGTCCGCGAACTGCTGCTGTCCGAGGGCGAGGGCGTGATCCCGGGGTTCCCCGAGTACGACTAGCCGCTCCGGCTGTTGCCAGACGAAAGGGCGGGCCCCCTCCGGTGGGAGGGGGCCCGCCGTGCTGCTGCTCGCCCGCTCGCCTCCGGAGCGCTCTTGTCCGGTGCCGACGGTCGGCGCTCCAAGACCTTCGTTCCTCAGGTCTCCTCGCTTCTCCCTTTCGGCACCGGCGCGCCCCTTCGGCTCGGGGCGGGGTCGCCCGCTCGCC
>NZ_JBEPAK010000023.1:0-42490 GCF_040298565.1 Kitasatospora sp. NPDC001539
GCAGCATGGAACAGATCTACCCCACCCACGATGAACTTCCGCCCACCGCATGACCGTTGGCATGCGACCGCTCCACCACATCAAGGGACACGACCACCAGCTCCGTCGGCCCCGCGCTCGCGGGGGTTGCTCCAGCGCCGGGACCTCCTGAGGATGGTCGTCCTCGTCGGCCCCGCGCTCGCGGGGGTTGCTCCGCGCTCGACCGGCTGATGGCCGTCGGGCCCCAGTCGGCCCCACGCTCGCGGGGGTTGCTCCGGCAAGGTCATCTTCGCGAGCGGCAACGAGGGGTCGGCCCCGCGCTCGCGGGGGTTGCTCCGTGTACGCGGCGTTGCAGCCGATGATCGAGCTGTCGGCCCCGCGCTCGCGGGGGTTGCTCGGAGTTCACCGTCGACGCGGCGGGCGGCGTGTCGGCCCCGCGCTCGCGGGGGTTGCTCCCGCGGATTCCGCCCCGAAGAACAGCGGCGGCCGTCGGCCCCGCACTCGCGGGGGTTGCTCCCGCACCATCTTCGCGACCGGGCGGGCCCGCTGGTCGGCCCCGCGCTCGCGGGGGTTGCTCCGATCCATTCCTGTGCGGACAGCCCATCACCCGTCGGCCCCGCGCTCGCGGGGGTTGCTCTCGGGGTGTCACGCTCCGTGCGTGCCCCGGGGGGTCGACCCCGCGCTCGGGGGTTGCTCCCGCGGACGCCGCGCAGGCCTGGGCGCTCAACGAGTCGGCCCCGCGCTCGCGGGGGTTGCTCTGACTCCCGGTACTGGCCCGGGTGCGGGTCCGCGTCGGCTCCGCGCTCGCGGGGGGTTGCTCCCTGCCGGGCGGCGGCCGGATCGACCCGGTCACGTCGGCCCCGCGCTCGCGGGGGTTGCTCTCCGGCGTTGATCCGGTAGGCGCCTCCGTTCAAGTCGGCCCCGCGCTCGCGGGGGTTGCTCCGCCCACGCCGCCGATTGCCGCGCGATCCCGTGGTCGGCCCCGTGCTCGCGGGGGTTGCTCCTCCACGGTGTGGCTGACCGCCGAGGAGGCCGCGTCGGCCCCGCGCTCGCGGGGTTGCTCAGTTTCGGAGCGATCGTCTCCCAGCGCGCGGTGGACCCCGACCGCCTGGCAAACCGAGCATCCCCCTCGGCAAGGCCTGACACACGGCAAGAGCCCCGGCCGGCGAGCGGCCAACCGATCACCGCTGCAGGGCTGCAGGGCTGCACCCGAACGGGGCCGGCTCGGCGGCCAGGGCTCCATTCGCCGAGCGCACACTCCCTCGCCGAGGAGGGAGCAACGTGCCGTTCCCAGGCCCGGCGCAGCCCTCGTTCTCGCCACCATGCCAAAGAACATCGAGAGCACCCGGCACAAGCTCAAGCGCCTGGTCAGCCCCGGCGTCCTCATCGAGCCCGAGACCGGCGTGGTCGCGCGGCACCGCCCAAGCAACTCCGCACCACCAGCCCACCGGGCACAAGTCGACGGCTGATCGGTGACACGACCTGGATAGTGGATTGCGTGGCCACTACAGAGACACCGAGAGTCGGCGGATGCGTGATCTGGAGCTGACCGACGGCGATCTCACCCTGTCGCCCCTGAACCTGGTCGATGTCAGCGCCCACCTGGCCGGCGAGGACGACCTCCTGGTGCGCTGGTTGAACGGCGGGGCGGGCACTCGGGCCAGCACTGAGAAATACGTGCGTCACTGCCTGGACCAGTGGGCCACCGAGGGACCGCTGCGTGCTTTCGGGATCAGAGTGGGCGCCGAGCAGACCCTCGCGGGAACGATCGACCTCCGGTTCGCGATGCCCGGTCTTGCCGCTTGGCAGGTGAACATCGCCTACGGCCTCTACCCCTCCTGGCGCGGGCGGGGCCTGGCGACCCGCGCGGTCCTGCTGGTCTGCCGGTACGCGGCAGGCGAAGGAGCAGATCAGGCAGTGATCCAGGTGGCTCCGGACAACCCGGGCTCGGCCGCGGTCGCCCGAAGGGCCGGCTTCACCTGCGTCGAGCAAGCCCTGGACGCGCACGGCAACCGGTTCGACCGGTACGTCCGCGCCCTGCACCGCGAACCAGCCCGCGATGCCGACCGCTGACAGCGAGCGGGAACCGGCTCGCGCACACGGTCCGGAGCCGAAACCCCGTGGACGGCGCGGGGACCGGCTTGCTGGAATGGGGCACGGCCGCTGTCGGAGTCGAAGGGATGCGGCGATGACCGAGATCAGGCTGCACCTGTCGGTGCGCGGCCTCACCGAGGCGGACCTGCCGTCCTGCGGCTGGGCCGGCTCCCCCAAGCACGTGCGCGAGCTCGTCCACCAGATCCGCCGTGCCGAGGCGGGCGAGGTCGACTACCTGGCGGTGTGCACGCGGGCCGGGCTCCCGGTGGCGGTCGGCGGCGTCGACTATACGGTCACGCCCGGCGCCGGCACGCTCTGGCAACTCAGCGTGCACCCGGCCCTGCAGTCCTGCGGGATCGGCACGCTGCTGATCCGCTCCGCCGAGCAGCGGATCGGCGCCCGGGGCCTGACCCGCGCCGAACTCGGCGTCGAGGAGAGCAACCCGCGCGCCCGCGCCCTCTACGAACGCCTGGGCTACCGGGCCTACGGCCGCGAGCTGGACTCCTGGGACGTGGAGGCCGAGGACGGCTCGCTCCAGCGGTACGAGACGGTGTGCACGCTGATGCGCAAGAACCTGGCATGATGCGGGAGTTCGCGGCGTTCCTCGCCGAGGCGACGGCCGACCCGGCCGTAGTCGGGCTCGTCCTCAAGGGCTCCCGGGCCCACGACGGCATGACCACCCTCCACTCCGACCACGACCTCTACGTCATCCTCGCCGACGATGCGGCCAGCGAGCTGACGGCGCTCGACGGTTACCGCTCCGCGCGGCTCGACCTGGTCGTCACCACCCTGGAACGGTTCCGCCGGCCCGCCGACTGGGAGCGGTACGCCATCGCCCGCTCCAAAGTGCTGCTCGACCGACGCGACGGGGAGGTCACCCGGATCGTCGCCGGGATGGGGCGGCTCGGCGACGAGGAGGCCTTCCGGTCCGGCGCCGCCCTGCTGGACGCCTACGCCAACGCGCTCTACCGCTCGGTCAAGAACCACCGCGACGGCAACCCGCTCGCCGGCCACCTCGACGCGGCCGCCAGTGTCGGATACCTGCTCGACCTGCTCTTCGCCCTGGACCGCCGACCCCGCCCCTACAACAAGTACCTGGCCTGGGAGCTGGACCGGTTCCCGCTGCCCGGCTGGGAGAGCGCCGCGCTGCTGGACACCGTCGCCCGGATCACCGCGACCGGCGAAGTGGCGCCACAGCAAGAGCTCTTCGCCCGCGTCGAGGCGGCAGCCCGGGCCGCCGGCCACGCGGCGGTGCTGGACGCCTGGGGCGAGGACCTGCTACTGATGCGGCCCCACCCGGACTCCCCGACCCACCAGACCTCCTGACCAGGGCCGACAGCCGCATCGGGCAGAGCTGCTCAGAGCGTCCTCAAGGTCTGTCCGGGGTACCGACAGCTCGGTACGACTGGACTACTGCGCCCAGCGTCCCATGGTCGGCGCGATGCCGATCAGGCACTCGACGTCGGTCCGGAAGCCAACGAGGGCAAGGGCGGTCAGGCGCAGATGGCCCTCTAGGCAGACCAGGTCGTCATGCCTCTCGCCGACGAGGATGAGCGGAGGAAACCGCGCACCCCTGATGAGCGCGTGGGCTGCCTCGACGAACGGTTCGTTGGGCACGTCGAAGGCCCGGAGCCCCGCCCTGATGCGTGCGGCCGCGTCGGTCGGCCGGCGGCTGCCACCCGAAAGTTCGACCCAGTAGGAATACTCGAGGTAGCGCACGCCGGCTACCTCGTCACTGGACAGGAGTGCCCTGGTCCACGCGACCTGAGGGGGGAAGTTCTCGAACAAGTCGCGGTTCTCGCCGTACCCGCGCGTCGCGGCGAGCAGAGCGCGACGTGCGACGTTCGCTCCAGCGTCGGAGAGGTCCGGATGCGTCAGCAACTGCTCGGCCTGCCCGGCTGCCGCCAGGTGGGACCGGAGGTTCTGGCCGAACCTCCGGCTGGACAGCTCGCCGCGCAAGAAGCAGGCGACCATCTCGTCCTCACTGCTCATACCCAGTACCCGCACGACCGTCAGCGTAGGATCGATTTGCTTCGCCGGCACCACCCGGGCCGACCTGCCACTCGGCACCACCAGCCCGCCCCAATCCCGCTGGACGCGCGGCCCAGCGGCGACCGCAGGTGATGAACGCCCGCACGCCGTCGGCTCTCACGGCTGAGCGCTGGCCGCGCTGGGCGAGTCGTAGGCGATCACGCCGCCATCGAACGCCGGTCCATTCAACACCGGCCCAGGCAACGCCGGTCCGTGCAACACCGGTCCACGCACCAACGCCGGTTTACACCTTCCCACCCCCGCACGATCCCGTTCGCTGGACGGCACGACTTGTTCAGGAGTCCCTGGATGACCAATGATGATGATCAATCTTTGCTACTACCCGGTCCTACCGCATGTGCGTCGGACCCGACACCGGAGTTGCGCTATGAAGAGTCTGCACCGCAAGGTCGCCGTCGTCACCGGGGCGACGAGCGGCATCGGCGCCCGCGTTGCGGAGGTGTTCGCCGCCGAGGGCGCCTACGTCGTCCTCGCCGGCCGTCGCGAGCAGGAAGGACAGCAGCGGGCCGCGGCACTGGGCGAGTCGGCGACCTTCGTACGCTGCGACGTTTCGGTCGAAGCGGACGTCGAGGCACTGGTCGGCCACGCCGTCGAGCGCTACGGGCGGCTGGACGTCATGGTCAACAACGCCGGCGGGCCGGGGAACATGGCGTCGGTGACGGACTTCGACTCGGCCGTGTTCACCCGGACGCTGGCGGTCCATGTCGCGGGCGTCATGCACGGCGTCAAGCATGCCGGACGGCAGATGGTGGCGCAGCGCTCGGGCAGCATCATCAACGTGGCGAGCCTGGCGGGGAAGATCGCCGGCTGGTCCGGCCTGGACTATTCGACCGCCAAGGCCGCGGTTCTCCACCTCACCCGGTGCGCAGCGGTGGATCTGGGTGAGCACGAGGTCCGCGTGAACAGCGTGTCCCCCGGTTTCGTGCCGACGGGCATCTTCGCCAAGGGTTCCGGCGCCGAGGCATCGGCGGCTGACGCCACGGCCGCGTCAGTGGCCGAGGCGTTCAAGCCGCTGCTGGACTCCAGCCAACCGCTCCCCGGCACCGTTCGGACCGACGACATCGCCGCGGCTGTACTGTGGCTCGCCGGCGACGCCAGCCGCCTGGTGACCGGCCAGGATCTGGCAGTCGACGGCGGCATGACGGCCGGACGCCCCGCCGCGGTCTCCCGGGCCGAACGGACCCGCATGCGCGACCTTCTCTCCTCCTGACCTTGCGGAAGCGCATCGCCCGGGCGTGGGCCGGCGATAGGGTCGGGACATGTGGGAGGAACTGGAGGCAACTGACTGGGCGACGCTGAAGGACAACTGCGGGTCCGCCGAGGATGTGCCCGCTCTGTTGCGTCAGTGCGCGGGACAGAATCTGCAGGACGTCGACCACGCCGCATTTGAGCTCCTCAACCATCTGTTCCACCAAGGCGGTTGGATCTGCTCGGCTTCGTCGGCGGCGCTGCCCTTTCTCGTACGGTTGGCCGCGAGTCCGGACGTCCTGCTCTCGAGCCGCCGCGCGGTGCTGGAACTGGTGTCGAGGCTGGTGAGCGAGGCGGGGCGGGTCGCTGAGAGGTTCCTCGACCCCGGCTGGCGGCCGGCTTGGGAACGGGCGGTGCCGAAGGTGCTCCTCCTGCTCACCGACCCTGCTGCCGAAATCCGACGGGACGCAGCCCACATCCTCGGCGCCTGCGAGACCCGCGGTGAAGCCGTACTGTCTGCGCTGGTGCAGTGCTGGCGGTCGGAGGCCGATCCAGCGACCCGCCTGGACCTGATCCTCGCGCTCGGCCTGGCAGCCGGACGGGAACCCGCCGGCCCGCAGGCTGCCGAGGTCCTGGAACTGCTCCGCGACTTGCTCGACACGCCGGACGTGCAGATCCGCCTGGCAGCAGTGCACGCGCTCGCCCCGACTGATCCGAACCTTCCCGCACGACGAGCCGATCTCCTGCTGCAAGCAGTCCGCGACCCGAGCGTCGAGTTGTGGCGCCACACCAGCTCGGTCAGTACCGATGTCACCGGTGTCCACCACTGGACCGCGAAGTTGTTCACCGAGCCGTTCCCCGCCTTCGCCCTCGGGCTCCTGCAGGACCATTCCGACGTCGACCAGCGGGTCGGTGCACTGGCCCAGGCCGGAGGGTTGCTGGCGCAATGGCGCTCGGCGAGCACCGAACTCCTTCCCGCTCTCGCCGCACGGTTGGACGATCCTGCCCCCGAGGTCCGGTTCCGCGCGGCCGAGCTGCTGGCGTGCCTCGGCCCGGCCGCCACGGTTCACGCCGACGAGGTCGCCATCCTGCTCGGCGACAGCGGCGCCCGGACCACCCGGAAGCGGGAGACCGTCGCCGAGGCCGCGTTGTGGGCGCTGGCTCGCATGAACGACCTACGCTGCATACCAGCCCTGATCGAAGCGGCAGCCGCACCACGATCGGGCTTGGCCAGTGGTTGCAAGACCGTCGTCAGTTCCCCGCGACTCCGATCCCTGCCAGCGCGGTCGCTGCCGCTGTCCACCGCCGCACCTCCGCCCTGCGCAGCCGGGCGGCGAGCACGGCGCCCGCGAGGGCGCGTTGGGTGTCCGGGGACAGCACCGGACGGTGCCGGGCCGGCGTGTCCTCTCGGTACCCGGCTCGGCGCGGTCATGCTCCCGGTGCGATCCCGTTGATCACGCGGTCGAGCAGGCGATCGAAAACCGCCTTGGGGTTCTGGTTGCCGCTCGGTTCAGCCAGGGCCCGGGCGAGATGGGGATAGTTGCCGCTGGCGACGACGGAGTGAAGGTAGCGGGCCTGGGCGTCGAGGAGCTCACCGGGGGTCCGGCCGGTGGCTTCGACGGCGCGCTCCTGGGCGAGTTCGTACGACATGTGGCTGGCGACGAACCCGGTGAGGAGGGTGAAGGTCTCCAGCCGCGCCTGGGCGTCCAAGCCGGTCGGGGCGAGTGCGGCGAGCGCGTACTCCAGGACGGCGAGGACGTTCGGTCCGAGGGTCTGGCGGGTCGGTAGTGCGGCGGGCAGCCAGGGGTGGCGCCGCATGATGGCGCGTTGCTCGTGGGCGATCTGTCGAAGGTCGTGGCGCCAGTCCCCGGAGGGCTCGTTCGGCAGCTGGTGGTCGCCGCTCACCTCGTCGATCATCAGCTCCAGCAGTGTCTCCTTGTTGGGGACGTAGCTGTACAGGGACATCGTTCCGGCTCCGAGCCGGGCCGCGACCGCGCGCATCGTGACGGCGGCAAGCCCTTCGGTGTCGGCGATGGCGACTGCGGACGCGGTGATCTCGGCCCGACTGCGCGCCGGAGGCCTCCCCCGGCGCGGGCGTTCCGCTGCCGACCAGAGCGACTCCGGGTCCACGCCGGCCTGCGTCCCCGATGAATCCGTGCGGGCCACGGTGGCACCTCCCTGCTCCTGACGCGTCCATCCAAGCATGGGCTATTCTCGTACATCGTACGGGAAGTGAGAGACTCGCTTACGCCCAGGAATCGAGGCACCGCTGTGATGCCGACGCACCGCCCACCCGCGAAGAAGCCGCCCCTGAGCGCCAGGGTCATGAGACGGTCCATGCGGGGACTGCCGCCGAAGCTGCACGACATCGCCTACGAGCCCGGCCTCGCCGTGCCCGCTGCCGATGGCAGCCCTCTGCTGACCGACCACTACTTCCCCCTGGACGCCGGAGACTTCCCCACGCTCCTGATCCGCTCGCCCTACGGCCGGGGATTCCCCTGGGCACCGATGTACGGCGTCCTACTGGCCGAACAGGGCTTCCACGTCGTTCTCCAGAGCTGCCGTGGCACCGGTGGCTCCGGCGGAGAGTTCGACCTGTGGCGCAACGAGGCCGCCGACGGCCAGGCCACCGTCGCCTGGCTTCGTCAACAGCCCTGGTTCTCCGGCGTTCTGGGGACCATCGGCTCCAGCTACCTCGCCTACGTCCAGTGGGCTCTCGCCCTGGACCCGCCCCCGGAGCTGCGCGCGATGGCGGTCCAGATCGGCATGCACGATCCCCACCGCTTCTTCTACCGCGGCGGCGCGTTCTCCCTGGAGGATGCACTCGTCGTCGCCGTCGGCCTCACCACCCAGCACCGGGGCATACCGAGCTTCCTGCGGGCGACCCTGCGGCTGCAGCGTCACCTGCGGAAGGTGCCGGGAGGCCGCCCCGTCCTCGAGGCGTACCGGGCCGCGCTGGGCGGACCGGTACCGTTCCTCGAAGAGGCGATGGCGCACCCCGATCCCGGGGATGCCCACTGGCACGGGGCGGACGCGGGGCCCGCAGCCGAAGGACTGACCGTGCCGACCAGCCTGATCGGCGGCTGGCACGACGTGAACCTCGACCAGACCCTGCAGCAGTACGGGCGGCTGCGGCGGGCCGGCTGTGAAACGTCGCTGCTCGTCGGCCCGTGGTCCCACCAGTCGGCACTCCAGCAAGGCTGGCCCGAGGTCTTCGCCGAGAGCCTTGCCTGGCTGCGGGCCCACCTGTGCGGTGACCCGTCCGGCCTGCGACCGACCGGAGTTCGGGTCCACCTCGGAGGCCGGGGGTCCTGGCGGGACCTACTCGACTGGCCGCCGGCCCGTCGGGGCCAGTACTGGTACGTCGGCACCGGGAGCACCCTGGTCTCCCGCGCTCCCGAGGCCACGACGGAGCCGCTGTCCTTCCGCTACGACCCGGCCGATCCGACTCCCTCCCTCGGCGGCGCCCTGGTCGGCGGCAGAGCCGCTCAGAGGGACAACCGGCCTCTGGAGGCGCGGCAGGACGTGCTGACCTTCACCACGGAACCGCTGACCACACCCGTCGACGTCCTCGGGCCGGTCAGTTCGGTCCTGCAGGTCAGTACGGACACCGGTCACGCCGACGTCTTCGTGCGGCTCTGCGACGTCGACCCGCAGAACCGCTCGACCAACGTCTGCGACGGACTGCAGAGACTCCAAGCTGCCGATACCCCGATCACCGTCACGGTGGAAATGAGCTCTACCGCCTACCGCTTCCTCCCCGGACACCGGATCCGTCTACAGATCAGCGGTGGAGCGCACCCGCGCTTCACTCGCAACACCGGAACCGGCGAGTCCTGGGCGACGACCACCCGCCTCGCACCGGTACGGATATCGCTCCATCACCCCTCGATGCTCGTGCTCCCCGCTCCGGACAAGGCCGAAGGCGAATAGGGAGTGTCTTTGCGTTCACCGGCTCGTTTGCCAGGTCGTGAGAGGGACACCGGACATATCCGATGAGGCCTGATCGGTGATCGGTCCGCCGCCTCCGGCGGCGGGGCGGCCAGGGGCCATGGGTGCGACCAGCGCCAGGTGGTCGGGGCGATCGGGTACGCGCACCGCGTCGGGCCCCGTGGCGGGACCTGCCCGAGCACTCCGACCCGTGGAAGACCGCCCACGGCCGCGGTACGCACCGGTCGCGGCGCGACCGGTGGCCGGCTGGATGTTCGCGGAGTACCGGGCTCCCGGCGGCCGGGCGGTTTACTGCCGTCCCGCACCGAACGCGTGAGTCGATCGGGAGGTCAAGAGCGCGTTAACCGGGCGGTGCTGGGCGTAGGGAAAACGTCAACGGGACTGCTCGCCACCTTCCCTCGGAGTCTTATGGATCCCAGGGACCGTCGGAGATCTGGCGGCAGATTCACCAGTCTGGCCGCCATTTCTCCGACGAATCCAAGAAACAGCAGCAGGTCAACGCGAAGGAAGCAGCACCATGGCCGAGGACACCCGGATCGTCGTCGGAGTCAGCGGATCGGCCGGCAACCAGGCCGCCCTGCACCGCGCCGTGCAGGAGGCCCGCCTGCGGAACGCCGTACTCGTCCCGGTGATGGCCTGGATCCCGGTCGGCGGCGAGGCCGCCTACCGCACCGCGCCGTGCCCGTCGCTGGCGGAGCTCTGGGCGAAGGCGGCCCAGGACCGGCTCGACGCCGCCCTCGCCCTGGCCTTCGGTGGGTACCCGGCGGATGTCCGCGCCGAGCCCGTGGTGATGCGGGGCGAGACCGGTCCGGTGCTCGTCCAGGTCGCGGACCGACCGGGTGACCTGCTCGTGGTGGGCACCGGCCGGCGCAGCCCGCTGCGCACCCTCCTCCAGCACGGCTCCGTGAGCCGCTACTGCCTGGCGCACGCCGCCTGCACCGTGGTGGCGGTTCCGCCGACCGCCACGGTGGACAACGGCGCGGCGAGCGACGGCCGTCGCGCCCGCCTCGCGGCCGTCTGACGTGGGACCAGGCCTGCTCGGCCGCAGGACCGGGCGCGAGTTCCACGCGCCCACCGTGGTCTGAGGCGGACGCCCCGCTGGTACCGAACCCCGCGACACGGGCCCGGCACCAGCGGGGCGCCGCGCTTCCCGCGAGCGGGCGGGCGCAGAGGCAGAAGGTGATCCACGCCCGCCTTGCCGATCCCACACCGGTGGGTCAGCCGGCGAGCTCCTCCCGCAGGCGGCGGGCGGCGGCGAGCAGCTTGTCCCGGTAGGCCCGGGTCTCCGGCCCCGTGCCGGGTGGCCAGGTAGCCGGTGAGCTGTTCGGCGAAGTACTGGACCATGTCGTTCTGCTCGGGCTCGCCATGCACCAGGACGTCCAGGCCGGCCTTCTCCTGCGAGCCGGTAGCCCGACTCGACAATGCCTGTTGCCCGTCCCGCTTCAGCTCCAGGCTACGGCGTCGCCGGGCAGGCGGAAGGCGGTGCCGGCCAGGCAGAAGGCGGTGCCGGCCAGGCGAGCGCGACGGCAACCGGCAGATGCAAGGGCGGCACCGGGCCTCCGTCGTCTCCATCCGGGTGCCCGGGCCGACGTCCAGGAACCATGCGAACGCGTCCGGAGCGGCGTCGCGTCGGCCGCCCGGCCCCTGTGGCTCGTCGTTCACACCGGGTCGGCCGCGGGGGCGGGGCGGAAGGTGCGGCGGTACGCCTGGGGGGTGACGCCGGCGGTGGTGCGGAGGTGGCGGCGCAGGGAGGCGCCGGTGCCGAGGCCGGTACGGTCGGCGATGAGGCCGACGGGCCAGTCGGTGGTCTCCAGGTAGTGGCGCGCCAGGTCGACGCGCTGGCGGACCAGCCACTGGGCCGGGGTGGTGCCGGTCTCGTCGCGGAAGCGGCGCGTGAAGGTGCGCACGCTCATGTTCGCGTGGGCGGCCAGGTCGGCCAGGGTGAGGGGTTCGGCGAGGCGTTCCACGGCCCATGCCTGGGTGGGGGCGGTGCCGGGGGCTGTCGGGTCGGGGACGGGGCGTTGGATGTACTGAGCCTGCCCGCCGTCCCGCCAGGGCGGTACCACGCAGGAACGGGCGACGTCGTTGGCGATCCGGCTGCCGTGGTCGCGGCGGACGAGGTGCAGGCACAGGTCGATCCCGGCGGCGACACCGGCGGAGGTGAGGATGTCGCCGTCGTCGACGAACAGCACACCGGGGTCGATGCGGATGGTGGTGAACATCCGTTGCAGGCGCTCCGCTTCGCGCCAGTGCGTGGTGGCGGGGCGGTGGTCGAGCAGCCCTGCGGCGGCCAGGACGTAGGCGGCGGTGCAGATGCCCACGATCCGGGTGCCGGGGCGGATGGCGGCCAGGGCCTCGCGCAGTGCGGCGGGCAGGCGGCCCTCGTCGCGGATGGGGCCGAGGGTGTGGGAGGGCGGGATGACGACGGTGTCGACGTCCGCCAGCAAGGAGGCGTCACGGCTGACGGTGAGGCCGTAGTCGGCCTCGGTCCGTACCGGCCCGCCGTCGAGGCTGCACGTGGTCACGGTGTAGAGCCGGTTGCCGGCCCCGTCGCGGGCGGCGCCGAAGATGCGGGCGGGGATGCCGAGCTCGAAGGGGACGACGCCGTCCAGTGCCAGAACGCCCACGTGGTGCATGGCCAGATCTTTTCAGGCCGTGGCCGTCACGCCGCTACCGGGGGCTCCCGGGGCGCGGCAGTCTGAGGGCGCGTCCGGGCGACCGGGCGCAACCTCAGGAAGCACACCCGGAAAGAGAACGCCGTCATGTCCCGAACCGCCACTGCCCCCACCATGCGCGCCGTCTCGCAGGACACCGCCGGAGCCCCGGACGTCCTCAAGGTGGTCGAGCGCCGGCGCCCGGAGCCGGGCCGCGGCGAGATCCTGGTCCGGGTGCACGCGGCGGGTGTGAACCCGGCCGACTGGAAGACCCGGCAGCGGGGGGTGTTCGCCGACGGGACACCGCTGCCCTTCGTCCTGGGGTTCGACGTCTCCGGGGTGGTCGAGGCGGCCGGCGACGGTGTCACCCTGTTCCAGCCGGGCGACGAGGTGTTCGGGATGCCGCGCTTCCCGCACCCGGCCGGCGCCTACGCCCAGTACGTCACCGCCCCGGCACGCCACTTCGCCCCTCGCCCCCGGGGCCTGACCCACATCGAGTCGGGCGCCCTTCCCCTGGCCTCGCTCACCGCCTGGCAGGCCCTCGTCGACACCGCCGGCGTCCGGCCCGGCCAGCGCGTCCTGGTCCACGCAGCCGCGGGCGGCGTCGGCCACCTGGCCGTCCAGATCGCCAAGGCACGCGGCGCGCATGTGATCGGCACCGCCAGCGCCGCCAAGCACGACCTGCTGCGCTCCCTGGGCGCCGACGAACTCGTCGACTACCGCACCCAGGACTTCGCCGAGACCGTCCGCGACGTCGACATCGTCCTGGACACCCTCGGCGGCGCCGACCGGGTCCGCTCCCTCCGCACCCTGCGCCGGGGCGGACGGTTGGTCACGATCCTGCCGTTGGACGATGCGTTCCCCCACGAGGAGGCCGAGGCGGCCGGGGTGCGGGCGGAGTTCATGCTCGTCGAGCCCGACCGGCAGGGCCTGCGTGAGATCACCGCACTGGTCGAGGACGGACGCCTGCGGGTAATCGCCGACGCCGTCTTCCCGCTGGAGGAGGCCGCCGCCGCCCACGCGCTGGGCGAGGCCGGCCGCACCACCGGGAAGATCGTCCTTTCCGTCACCTCGTGACCGGCCGTCATCGCCTCCCCCGCGCACGTCACGTGCGGGTCCCGCAGCGCCGGCAGCACCGGCAGCACCGGCAGGGCCGAGCCCACCATGCCGTTGAGCCGCCCGTGTCATGAGCTCCCTGTGTCGACGGGCGCCGCAAGTGGTAGGTGATGTGCCACGTCGAGGCGACCGCTCGCGATCGAGCGGCCGCGCTACCGCGGGTCGGAGCGGCCGCGCTACCGCGGGTCGGGGCGGTCGGCGGGTGCTCGGAGGGCATCCAGGAGCAGGTCGAGGTAGCGGCGCCAGTGGGTCTCGCTGCGGCCGGGGGTCACGGCGACGCTGGCCATCCGCAGGATGACGGGCAGGTCGTCCGGGGTGAGGTCGGTGCGCATCCGCCCGGCCTGCTGGCACCGTTCCAGCAGCCGGCGGAGCGTCTCGAAGAGCCGGAGGCCGGAGCTCTGCATCAGGGCGCCCTTCCGGCGCAGTGCCTCGAGCGAGTCCTGTTCGACGGACCACATGCGCATGGCGGCGGCCACCACGTCGACGAAGGCGGCCCAGGGGTCGGGGTGGTCGGCCGCGGCGGTGAGGGCGGGGTCGAGCTCCTCCTGGAAGCGCTGTTCCCAGATCGCGACGAGCAGGTCGTCGCGGCTGGGGAAGCGGCGGTAGAGCGTGGCAGGGGCGACGCCGGCGCGCTTGGCGATGTCCTCGAGCGGGGTCTCCAGGCCGTCTTCGGCGAACGCGGCGCGGGCGGCGGTGAGGATGCGCTGCTGGTTGCGCAGCGCGTCGGCGCGCAGGGGGCGCGGGCCGGGGTCGGGATTCGAGGAGGTCATGGCCCGATCCTACGACAAGTGAGAGCTTGCATTCACTTCACTGATGCCCTAGAAAGTGAGAGCAAGCTTTCACTTGTTGATCCGGTCCGGTCGTTCCCGGGCGGATCAGCCATGCGGCGCAGTCATGCGCGAAGAGATGGGGAAGACCATGACCGGATCCGTGATCGTGGTGGGCGCGGGCCCGACCGGGCTGGCCGTCGCGGCCGAACTGGCCCTGGCCGGGACCACCGTCACCGTGGTGGAGCGCCGCGCCGAGCGGCCCCTGGGCAGCAAGGCGACCGCCATGCAGGCCCGCGTCCTGGAACTGCTGGACATGCGCGGCGTGGTGGACACCTTCCTGGCCGCCGGGATGCCCTGGGGCAAGGGCCACTTCGGCGGTCTCCCACTGCCGCTCGACCAACTGCCCTCCCGCTACAACCACCTGCTGGTGATCCCTCAGCACCGCACCGAACTGCTGCTGGAGCAGCGCGCCACCGCCCTCGGCGTCACCGTCCTGCGCGGACACCGGGTCACCGGTCTCGACCAGGACGACCACGCGGTCACCGTCATCGCCGACCACGACGGCGGGCAGCTGCGGCTGAGCGCCGACTACCTGGTCGCCGCGGACGGCTCCCGCAGCACCGTGCGCGAGTTGCTCGGGGTCGCCTTCCCCGGCCAGGACGACCAGTGGACCAGCATCGCCGCCGAGGTGCGCCTCACCGACCCGCCCGCCGGCGTCAGCCTGGCGAGCGGACCGCTCGGCAAGGTCAACACCGCTCCGCTCGGCGACGGCTACTACAAAGTCATCTGCACCGACTCCCGCCGCAACCGGATACCGGTCGACGAGCCCGCCACCCTGGACGAACTGCGGTCCTCCATGCGCGACATCGCCGGCACCGACCACGGCATCACCGACCCGCTGCTGCTGGCCCGCTTCGGCGACGCCTCCCGCCAGATCGAGCAGTACCGCCACAAGCGCGTCCTGTTCGCCGGCGACGCCGCCCACATGCACTACCCGGCCGGAGGCCAGGGCATGAACACCGGCATCCAGGACGCCTTCAACCTCGGCTGGAAGCTCGCCGCCGTCGCCGACGGCCGCGCGCACCCGGCCCTGCTCGACACCTACCACGCCGAACGCCACCCCGTCGGACAGCAGTTGCTCGCCAACACCCGCGCCCAGGTGCCCCTGATCATGGCGTTCGGCGACGACCCGCTCACCGCGACCAAGCAGTACCTGGCCACCGAGATCCTGCCGATCCCCGGCGTCGCCGCGCACATCGCCGGCACGGAATCCGGCATCGGCATCCGCTACCCCGCCGAGGAGGACGCCCACCCGCGGGTCGGACACCGCCTGCCCGACCTCCACCTGCCCGCCCTCAGGGAGAACGGCACCCCGCTGGACGAGCACCGCGCCTTCCCCCTGCTGCGCGACGGCAACTTCCTGCTCCTGACCACCGCCGACTCACCCATGGCGGACACTCCCGCCGGCCGGCACCTGCGCGTGGTCACACTGCCCGCCGACGACGGTGAAACCCTCCTCGGCGCACCCTCGGTGCTGGTCCGTCCCGACGGCCACATCGCCTGGGCCGGCGGCGACGGCACCGACGACCGCGCCGCCCTGCACGCGGCCCTCCCCCACGGGGGCGCCACCGGCCGCCCCGTGGCCGCCTGAACCCGACGGAACCCGACGGGACCCGCCCCGCAACGGGCCTGCGCACCAGGCCCGTTGCCCGCTCCCAGGCAAGAGCCCCCGCGGACGAGGAGGTGAGGGCACCAGCGAGTCGGCGTCCCGCCGCCCCATCAGGGCCTTCCCGCTGGGTGACGAGCGCCTCGCTCCGCTTCTGCCTAAGGGCTGTCCCGTAAAGATCTCGAAGCCACCTCGCGCATGGTGGCGGCCTCCTTGCAGCAGCTCTTGCAGAACCGTCTGCGGGCTTGAGCGCGAGCAGGGGGCCGACGTGGCTGATGATGCGGTTGGCTGCGGACTTCGAGACGCCGAACGGTGGTGCGAGCTGCCGTAACGTCACGTTGGTGCGCCAGGTAGACCGTGCCCAACAGCACCCGGTCCCCCAGCGGCAGGCTCCGCGGCCGGCCACTGCGGACCGCGTCAGCTCCTTCACGCCGCAACCGTGTCACCAACGTGCTGCACAGCGAGGGCTCAGCGCGGTGAACGGGGCGATCCAGGAAGGCTCCGACGCCGTCATCGGACCGGACGCCGCAAGATCTCTTCACGGGCCGCAGTGCCGGTCTGCGGGCAGTCAGGAAGGACGTCGCTGCGGTTCCACAGCCCTGAGCAGGCACTCGCGGTCATCCATGCTGATCAGTCCGTCCGGAAGGGTCTCGTCCTCCAGCAACGCGCGCAGGGCGGAAGCGTGTGCGGCGAAGGCGGCCCTGCACCACTCGCGTTCCGGGTGATCGGATTCGTTGCCGAACAGCAGCACCTGGCGTTCATCGTCGGCGTCGACGGGCGAAGACAGTTCCGCGGCGACGACCAGGAAGTCGACCAATCCGGACCGCACCGCGGTGTCAGGGACGGCTGCCAGGCGGATCAGGAAGGGCAGAACGGCCGGCATCACAGCGCTCACGTGCAAGACACTGTTCATCAGGACGTTCCCCAGCACGGACAGAGCCGCAGGGCCGGCTGCCTCATCCAGGAGACCGCGGAGCAGGGCCGGGATCCCGGCAGGGCACCCGGGAATCTGCGACCAGTCGACGTCAGCGCAACCCAGCAGCGCGGGGTGGTCGCATGCAGCGTGCTCCATCTGCGGATATTCGCGGAGGAACCGAGCAACGGCAGCCTCTTTCACCGCTGCAGCCATCACACACATTTTTCCACCCCTGCTCCCGCGCCCCGCCCCGACCGACATGCGCAGGACGGAACTCTTCCCGGGACGGGCGTCGAACGCAAGCGACAGGGCAGTGGCCGCCACCTCCCGCTCGGGGGTAGCGGCGCCCCGGCCCGGCACCGGATTCCGGGACAGCCCTTGGTGGATACGGACCCAGTGGCAAGGGTGGGAGAAAGCTCCAAGAGCGGGGACTGGCGTGTCGGGTTTTTCGTGACGTTCGTCCGAGACGGAAATGCGACGCCTGGGCCCTTGTTGCCCTCGCGGATGCGAGGGGCCGTTCCGCGGCGCCCGATCGGCGCGAATAGCGTGGTGGGTGGCGGCCCGAAGCCGCGGATTCCACGAGCGACCCGAGTGAGGCGTACGTCCATGAGCCTGAGCATCCGCAACCAGATCCCCGGCACCGTCACCGCCGTCACGGCGGGCGAGGCCATGTCCGCGGTGAAGGTCCGCCTCGCCGGCGGCCAGGACATCACGGCGGCGATCACCACGGACGCCGTCAAGGACCTCGGCATCGCCGAGGGCAGTGCCGTCAAGGCGCTCGTGAAGTTCACCGAGGTGTCCCTCGCGACCGCCCCCGTCGAGGGCATCTCGATCCGCAATCAGATCGCGGGCACCGTCACCGAGGTGGCGACCGGCGGTGCCATGGGATCCGTCAAGGTCGACGTCGAGGGCGGCGAGCTGACCGCCGCGATCACCAGGGACGCCGTCGAGGCCCTCGGCCTGGCCGCCGGCTCCTCCGTCGTCGCCCTGATCAAGTCGACCGAGATCTCCCTCTCGGCCTGATCCCGTCCCGCCCCGGGCTCCCCCGCGCTCCCAAGGCGTAGGGCGCCCTCAGGTGTTCGCCCTTCAGAGCCGGTGACCGCACCGCCGAGCAGTCCTGAGCGCCCGTCCTCGAACGGAGCGGCCCCGATCCGACCGAATCCGGCGCATGGTCCGGGATCGAGCGGGCAGACGGGTGCCCGACAGGATGCTGCGATACGGAGGGAGAACCGCGATGAGTGCCTCGGACAAGGCGTCGAACCTCGGTGACAAGGTCAAGGGCAAGGTCAAGGAGGCCGCGGGCAAGGCGGTCGGCAACGAGCGCCTCGAAGCCGAGGGCAAGGGGGACCAGGTCAAGGGGGACGTGAAGCAGGCCGGCGAGAAGGTCAAGGACGCGTTCAAGGACTGACCGCTTCTTCCGCGACGGGCCGGACACCTCGGGAACGGGGTGCCCGGCCCGTCGTCACGTCCGGAGCCGCACGCTGCGGACCCGCGGCGGGCGGCGCAGGGCGGTGCGGGCCGGCGCAGGCCGGTGCCGGCAGGATCCCGTTGCTCCCGTGGCACGGCCGGACGAACGCACGCCTACCACCGGTCCCGCTGCCCGACCGCAGCCGCCCCTACCTGCGCGACCGCGCACGGATGGCCACTGCCCACCCCCGCCACGCGCCCGTGTCCTCCGCCGGTGCCCTCCGCCGGTGGCACTCGTCGGCGGCATTCGGCCCAATCCGGCCCGCCCCCGGTTCCGAACATCCGGTGAAGACACAGTTCGGGCCGCGCCTGCGGCCCTGACCGCCGGAGGGGCTCTCGTGACGATCGTCGGTACCGTCCCCGTCTCCACCGACCGCGGTGTCACCGCGTCTGCCGGCGGACGTCCGCGAAGGGCCGCGGTGGTGGGATCGGGCGTCGCCGGACTCACCGCGGCGTACGAGCTGGCCCGCGCCGGCGTCGAGGTCGAGCTGTTCGAGGCCGACGCGCGCCTCGGCGGCCACGCCCACACGCAGGAGGCCACCGGGGCGGACGGCCGGGCGGTGGCGCTGGACACCGCGTTCCTGGTCCACAACGAGCGCACCTACCCGCACCTGGTGCGGCTCTTCCGCGAACTCGGCATCCGCACCCGCGACAGCGAGATGAGCATGTCGGTGCGCTGCGACGGCTGCGGGCTGGAATACGCCGGCGCGAGGGGGCCCGCCGGGCTGTTCGCCGCACCCGACGTCCTGGTCCGCGGCCGGTACCTGCGGATGCTCGCCGAGGTGCCGCGTTTCCACCGGCGGGCGCGCCGCCTGCTCGCCGACCCCGGGGCGGGCGACCCGAGCCTGCGGGAGTTCCTCGCCGCCGAGGGCTTTTCGCCCTACTTCGTCAGCCACTTCATGACCCCGGTGGTCTCCGCCGTGTGGTCCTGCGCGCCCGACCTGGCGGGCGACTACCCGGCCCGCTACCTGTTCGCGTTCCTCGACAACCACGGCATGCTCTCCGTGACCGGCTCCCCGACCTGGCGCACCGTCGTCGGCGGCTCGCGCACCTACGTCGAGCGGATCGCCGAGCGGCTGAGCGCCGTCCACCGGTCCGCTCCCGTGCGGGCGGTGCGCCGCCACCCGGACGGCGTCACCGTGGTCCGCGAGGGCGGACACCGCACCGAGACCGACGCGGTGGTGATCGCCACCCACGCGGACCAGGCGCTGGACCTGCTCGCCGACCCGACCGACACCGAACGGGAGGTCCTGGGCGCCTTCACCTACTCGCGCAACCCCACCGTGCTGCACCGCGACCCGTCGGCGCTGCCCGCCGCCCGCTCGGCACGCGGCTCGTGGAACTACCGGATGCCGCACTGCACCGCGCCCAGCGACCGGGTGCGGGTCAGCTACCACCTCAACCGGCTTCTGCGGCTGGACACCGCCGAGGACTACCTGGTCACCCTCAACGAGGACCGCGACCAGCCGGTCCCCGAGGAACTGGTGATCTCCCGCACGGTCTACGAGCACCCGGTCCACACCGCGCGCACCGTCGCCGCCCAGGCCCGTCTGCCCGAACTGAGCACCGGCCGGACCGCGTTCGCCGGTGCCTACCACGGCTGGGGCTTCCACGAGGACGGCTGCCGCTCCGGCGTCGAGGCGGCGCACTCGCTGCTGGGGGTGAGCGTTCCGTGACCGCCCTGCCCGGGCCCTGGGGCGCCGTCCTGTACGACACCGTCACCACCCACGTGCGCACCGCGCCCTCCCGGCGGCAGTTCCGCCACCGGGGCTACCTGTGGCTGGTGGACCTCGACCGCCTGCCGCCCGTCCCGCGCCCGCTGCGGCCACTGGCGCGGTTCCCGGTGGGCGACCACCTCCTCGGCCCGCCCGGCCCGGCGCCGACCGTCCGCCAGGATCTGGCACGGTTCCTCGAGGGCCGCGGTGTCCGCCTCGGCGGCGGGCGGGTCCTGATGCTCGCCCAGGCCCGTTCCCTGGGGTACGTGTTCAACCCGCTGACCGTGTACTGGTGCCGTGACGAGACGGGCCGTCCGCTGTGCACCGTCGCCGAGGTCCACAACACCTACGGCGGCCGCCACCGCTACCTGCTGCCACCCGATCCCCGGGGCCGCGGCGGGACCGACAAGGACTTCTACGTCTCACCGTTCTTCCCCGTCGACGGCCGCTACACGATGCTGCTGCCCGAACCGGGCGAACGGCTGCGCCTGACCGTCCACCTGGAACGCCCCGGCGGCCGGGCCTTCACCGCCACCGTGCGCGGCACCGCACGGCCGGCCGGCCCCGCCGCCCTGCTGCGCGCCGCGCTCGCCCATCCGTTCGCCACCTGGGCCGTCAGCCTGCACATCCGCTACCAGGGCGTCCGCCTGTGGCTCAGCGGCCTGTCCGTCCATCCCCGTCCGACCGCCGGCCCGTACCGGCCCGCCGGAACGCCCGCGCCCACGGAAGAGGTGCCCACCCCATGACGACCACGACCGCGCTGCCGGCGTCGACCCCGTCGGCCCCCGTCGACCCCTCGCGCTGGCCGGACGTCGCGCGGGTGCCGAACGTGCCGCTGCGCGCGGCCGCCGCGGCGCGCCTGCTGCGGCGGGTGGCGGCCCGCCGCGGCCTGCGCGTCGACCTTCCCGGCGGCCGCACCCTGCAGCCCGCCCCGCCCGGCGCCCCCGTGCTGCGCCTGCACCGGCCGCGCGCCTTCCTCCACCGCGTCGGCGAAGGCGGGCTGATCGGCTTCGGCGAGTCCTACCAGGCCGGTGAGTGGGACAGCCCCGACCTGGTCGCGCTGCTCACCGAACTCGCCACCGCACCCCACACGCTGGTACCGCCCGGCACCCAGTGGCTGCGCCGACTGTACGTCCAGCGCCCACCGGCGGCGGAGGTGCCCACCGCGAGGAACGCGCGGCGCAACGTCCACCGGCACTACGACCTGTCCAACGACCTGTTCGCACTCTTCCTCGACCGGACGATGACCTACTCCTCGGCGATCTTCCCGACCGGACCGGACGGAGCCCCGCTCGCCACCCGGGACGGCCTGCCCGCCGCCCAGCACCGCAAGATCGACCGGCTGCTCGACCTCGCCGCCGTCGGCCCCGGCACCCGGCTGCTGGAGATCGGCACGGGCTGGGGCGAACTGGCCCTGCGCGCCGCCGCGCGCGGCGCCCGCGTGGTCAGCCTCACCCTCTCCGAGGAGCAACTCGCCCTCGCCCGCCGCCGCATCGCCGACGCCGGGCACACGGACCGGGTGCAGGTGCGGCTGTGCGACTACCGCGCCGCCGAGGGCCGGTACGACGCCGTGGTCAGCGTCGAGATGATCGAGGCCGTCGGCCGGCCCTTCTGGCCCCGGTACTTCGCCACCCTCGACCGCGTCCTGGCACCGGGCGGCCGCGTCGCCCTGCAGGCCATCACCATGCCCCACGAACGGATGCTGGCCAGCAGCGGCACCTACACCTGGATCCTCAAGTACGTCTTCCCCGGCGGGCAGATCCCCTCGCTGCGGGCGATCGAGGAGACCGCGGCCCGCCACACCCGCCTGCGGGTGACCCACGCCGACACCTGGGGGCCGCACTACGCCCAGACCCTGCGCCTGTGGCGGGAACGCTTCGCCGAACACTCCAACGAGGTCGCGGCCCTCGGGTTCGACGAGGTCTTCCGGCGCATGTGGGAGCTCTACCTCGCCTACTCCGAAGCCGGCTTCCGCACCGGCTACCTCGACGTCCACCAGGTCCTGCTGACCCGCGAGGAGGCGGGCAGGTGAACGCCGCCGCCCTGGTCGCCGCAGCCCTCGGCCGGCTGCTCCCCGGCCCCCTGCCGTTCCGCCTGAAGACCTGGGACGGCTCCGCCACCGGGCCCGAGGGCGCCCCCGTCGTCGTCCTGCGCCGTCCCCGAGCGGTGCGCCGGCTGCTGTGGCAGCCCGGTGAACTCGGCCTGGCCGAGGCCTACATCCTCGACGAACTGGACATCGAGGGCGATCTCGCCTCCGGCCTGAGCCAGGTCCGACGCACCCTGGCCGGCCGGCGGCCCACGCTCCCGGCGCCCCGGGCCTGGCCCGCACTGCTGGCCACCGCGGCCCGGCTCGGTGCGCTCGGTGCGCCTCCCGCCCGTCCGCGCGGGCGCGCAGCGGTCGGCGGCGCGCCGCACAGCCGGGCCCGCGACCGCGCGGTGATCAGCCACCACTACGACCTGTCCAACGACTTCTACGCGCTCCTGCTCGGCCCCGCGATGGCCTACTCGTGTGCCTACTACGGGCGCGACGACCAAGGCCTCCAGGCCGCCCAGGAAGCCAAGTTCGACCTGGTCTGCCGCAAGCTCGCGCTCGAACCCGGCTCCCGGCTGCTCGACGTCGGCTGCGGCTGGGGCGCGCTCGCCCGCCACGCCGCACGCCGCTTCGGGGCCCGCGTCACTGCCGTCACGCTCTCCGAACGCCAGCACCGCTGGGCCACCGACAGCATGGCCGCAGCGGGCGTGGCGGACCTGGTCGACGTCCAGCTGCGCGACTACCGGGACATCGAGCCCGCCGCCTACGACGCCATCAGCTGCATCGAGATGGGCGAGCACGTCGGCGAGGACCGATACCCGGCCTTCGCGGCCCGTCTGAACGGCCTGCTGCGGCCCGGCGGCCGCCTGCTCGTCCAGCAGATGTCCCGCGGCGCCACCGCACCGGGCGGCGGGGCCTTCATCGAGACCTACATCGCCCCCGACATGCACATGCGGCCCGTGGGCCGGACCGTCGACCTCCTGGAGTCCGCCGGGCTGGAGGTCGTCCACACCGAGGCGATGCGCGAGCACTACGCCCGCACCATCGACGCCTGGCACGACACCCTGCGCGAGCGCCGGGCCGAGTTCACCGCCCTGGTCGGCCGGCCCACGGTCCGGCTGTGGGAGCTCTACCTGGCCGGCAGCTCCCTGGCGTTCGCCGAGGGGCGGATGGGCGTGGACCAGGTCCTCGCCCGACGCCCCGGCGGCCCGCCGTCCACCGTGCGCCCCGCCCACTGGTACGGGACGCAGCCGTGAACGCCGCCGCCTTCGCCCGGGCGCTGCCGGTCACCGCCGCCGTCGCCCTGGCCGTGCTCCTCGCCGCTTTCGCCGTCGGCGTGCGCACCGGGCGCCACCGCGGCGTGGACGTCGCCTGGGGGCTCGCGTTCACCGCCGTCGCCCTCGCCTCCCTCGCCCTCTCCGGCGGCCACGGCGACCCCGGGCGCCGGATCCTGGCCGCGGTGTTGGTCACCGTGTGGGGCCTGCGGCTGTCCGGGCACATCTGGTGGCGCGGCCGGGGCGAGCCCGAGGACGCGCGCTACGCCCGGATGCTCTCCCGCGCCCCCGAGGGCCCGGCCCGCACCCGCTACGCCCTGCGGATGGTCTACCTGCTCCAAGCCGCCCTGGTCTGGTTCGTCTCCCTGCCCGTCCAGGCCGCCCAGTACATCCCGAAGCCGCCCGGCGCGCTCGCCTGGGCGGGCACCGCGCTGTGGGCGGTGGGTCTGTTCTTCGAAGCGGTCGGGGACCGTCAGCTCGCCCGCTTCAAGGCCGACCCGGCCAACCGCGGCCGGATCATGGACCGGGGCCTGTGGCGCTACACCCGCCACCCCAACTACTTCGGCGACGCCTGCCTGTGGTGGGGCCTGTTCCTGCTGTGCGCCGACACCCCGGCGGGCTGGGCCCTCGTCCTCAGCCCTGCCCTGATGACCTGGCTGCTCGCCTTCGGCAGCGGCAAACCGCTGCTGGAGAGGCACCTGGGCTCCGAACGCCCTGGCTGGGCCGAGTACGCCGCCCGTACCAGCGGCTTCCTGCCCCTGCCGCCACGCCGTCCGGGGCCCCCGCCCGGCACCGGGCCGTGACCGGTCCGTCCGGGTCGACCGGGCCCGGGAGTGCTGTGCTGCTCGGGCGACGGCGCGCGGTGGCTGCGGCGCGGCCGTAGTCGTCGAGGGGCGCCACCGGCCTGCGCACTGTAACGCCCCGTGAAGATTCGAAGACCGGTGCCGACCGGCGATCACCGGCTCGTGACCGGCGCAGTGGAGCATCCGGACCAGGACGCCACTCGCCGTTCGGGACGGCCCGTGGTGTGGCCGAGGTGCGGCCCGGGGCGCAGGGGGCGGGCAGCGCTCCCTCAGCGGCGGAGCGCTCACCATCGCCGGAGGCGTCCCGCGCCGCGGCCGCGCGCCCGGTGGCGCCGAGGCGCGGACGCCCTCGTCGTCACGTAGATCCGACCGCCGGCGGCGTTCAGGATCCGGACGTGGTTGACGCCGCTTGCCGAGTCCGGCTAGCTTCCCCGGCATGCAGCAGCGCCGAATCCCTCTGACGACCCGGGGTCACATCGACCTCCTCTGGGTCTGTTCCGCT
This sequence comes from Kitasatospora sp. NPDC001539, assembly GCF_040298565.1. Taxonomy (NCBI): domain Bacteria; kingdom Bacillati; phylum Actinomycetota; class Actinomycetes; order Kitasatosporales; family Streptomycetaceae; genus Kitasatospora; species Kitasatospora sp. NPDC001539. The sequence goes on from NZ_JBEPAK010000023.1 coordinate 24,180, forward strand.
GCCTGTCGCCCCTGTTGAGGGCTGCTGACGCCCTGCCGCACGGCCTCTGACGGCCGTCCCGGCCGCTGAACCGCCCGTGTTCTGACACCGCCTCACGTGTGCCGACGCACCGTTCGCGCGGTGCACTCCCAGGCCTGCCCGCACCCGTGTGCCCGTCGGGTGCACGCTGCGGCGCCTGTCCTCTCCCTGCCCTCGCCCGGGTCCGACTCTGCCCGAGGAGACACCTGTGTCCATCGACACGGACGCCCCACCACCACCCGCAGTTACCCGCGACGCCCCGGCCCCCGACCTGGTCGCCGTCGCCGCACGCGCCGGTCGGAGCCGGCGCGCACCGCGCTGGGCGCGGCGCTCGATCGCGCCGCTCGTCCTGCTCGCCGTCTGGCAGGTGCTCGGCTCGACCGGAGCGCTCTCCGCCCAGACCCTGGCGGCGCCGTCCACCGTTCTCGGCAAGGCCGTCACCATGACCGCGGACGGCACCCTGCCGTCCGCCCTGGCCGTCTCGCTGCAACGGGTGCTCTGCGGCCTGGCGCTCGGGAGCCTGGTCGGTGTCGGACTGGCCCTGGTCGCCGGCCTGTCCAGGCTCGGCGAGGACCTGGTCGACGCGACCGTGCAGATGTTGCGCACCGTTCCCTTCATCGGCCTGATCCCGCTGCTCATCATCTGGGTGGGCATCGGAGAGGCGCCCAAGGTGGCGCTGATCGCGATGGGCGTCGGCTTCAACCTCTACCTGAACGTCTACGCCGGGATCCGCAGCGTCGACGACGCGCTCGTCGAGGCCGGCAGGACACTCGGCCTGAACCGGCGTCAGCAGATCTGGCACATCGTCCTCCCCGGGGCGCTGCCCGGCCTGATGACCGGCCTGCGGTACGCGCTGACCGTCTCGTGGCTCGCACTGGTCTTCGGGGAGACGATCAACGCCGACAACGGCATCGGCTTCCTGATGAACCAGGCCCGCGAGTTCTTCCAGACCGACGTGATCGTCGTCTGCCTCCTGGTCTACGCCCTCCTCGGGCTCCTGGCCGACCTCATCGTCCGCGCGCTGGAAAGGACTCTGCTGTCGTGGCGACCGACCTTCAGCGGAACGTGAGGAACTCGACCGGCGCCGCCGTGCTGGTCCGCGGCCTGCGCAAGTCCTTCGGCCCGGAGGTCGTCCTCGACGGTCTCGATCTGCGCCTGGAGCCGGGGCAGTTCACCGTTCTGCTGGGCGCGAGCGGCTGCGGCAAGAGCACGCTGCTGCGGATCCTGGCGGGTCTGGACCGGGAGATCGACGGGGAGGTGCTGGTGCCGGGGCGGCGCGCCGTGGCCTTCCAGGCACCGCGGCTGATGCCCTGGAAGAAGGTCTGGCGCAACGTGGTCCTCGGGCTCCCCGGCCGGCCGGACCGGCCGCTGGCCGATCGGGTGCTTGCCGAGGTGGGTCTGGCCCACCGGGCCGACGCCTGGCCCAAGACCCTCTCCGGCGGCGAGGCCCAGCGTGCCGCACTGGCTCGGGCGCTGGTGCATGAACCTGAACTCCTGCTCCTGGACGAGCCGTTCGGCGCACTGGACGCCCTCACCCGACTGCGGGCGCAGCGGTTGGTCGCCGAGGTCTGGGAGCGTCGCAACTGCGCGGTGCTGCTGGTCACGCACGACGTCGAGGAGGCCGCGCTGCTCGCCGACCGCGTGCTGGTGATGCGCGCCGGGGCGATCGTCCACGACGAGCCGGTGGACCTCGCCCGACCGCGCGACCCCGCCGACCCGGCGGTGCTCCGCCTGCGCAGCTCCCTGCTCGACCGGCTCGGCGTCTCCGGCCCCTACTGAGGATCACGACATGTCCCTGAAGAACCGCCGCACCGTTGCGGCCGCCATCGCGCCCCTCCTGCTCGCCGCTCTGGCCGCCTGCGGCTCGTCATCGGCACGGTCGCAGGCCCCGGAATCCGCCGGGGCAGCCCCGACCCTGCGGGTGGGGGACCAGAAGGGCTCCGCCGCGCAGGCCCTGTTGGACGCCTCGGGCCAGAGCAAGGACCTCCCGTACAGGATCAGTTGGTCCTCCTTCACCTCCGGCCCGCCGATGCTGGAGGCGATCGGTGCCGGGTCGGTCGATCTCGGCTCGGTCGGCGACACGCCCCCGGTCTTCGCCGGAGCCGCCAAGCGGCCGGTGAAGGTGGTCGGGGCGGTCCGGGCCTCCGCGGCGGGTGACGCCGTCCTGGTGCCCAAGGGCTCGGGGGTGACCGGCATCGCCGCGCTCAAGGGCCGGACCATCGCCGTCGCCCAGGGCAGCTCCTCGCACTACACCCTGGTCGCGCTGCTGCTCAAGGCCGGCCTCTCGCCGGCCGACGTGCACCTGAGCTACCTCCAACCCGCCGACGCGCTGGCCGCGTTCAACTCGGGGAAGATCGACGCCTGGGCGGTGTGGGACCCGTACACCGCCATGGCGGAGCAGGCCGGCGGCCGCGTCCTGGCCACCGGGGAGGGGGTCACGGCGGGACTGTCCTTCGCCGTCGCCTCCACCAGCGCGCTGGCCGACCAGGCGCGCAGCAAGCTGGTCGGCGACTACCTGCAGCGGCTGCGGGCCGCCCAGCACTGGGCGGCCACGCATCCCGAGGAGTGGGCGCAGGTGTGGTCCAAGCAGACCGGAATCCCCTACGACGTCGCGCTGACCTCGGTGCGGCGCACTCAGGCGACGTCCTTCGGCGTGGCGCTGGACGACGACGCCGTCCGCTCCGAGCAGGCGATCGCCGACACCTTCGCCGGGCAGAAGCTCATCCCGGCCTCCTTCTCCTTCGCGGACTTCACCGACCGCCGCTTCAACGCGGGGCTGCCGGCCTCCACCACGCAGCTGCCCCCTCCGTCCTGACCGGGCGCTCCTGCCCCCGACCGAAGCGCCCGACCGAAGTGCCTGACCGAAGTGCCTGACCGGAGTCCCCGACCGAAGCCCCCGACCGAAGCGCCCGACCGGAATCCCTGACCGAAGCGCCCGACCGAAAGAGTCCTGATGAACCTTCACCTGCACTGGTTCCTGCCGACCGGCGGGGACGGCCGAGGCCTGGTCGACCGCCACGCCTACGCCGGCAACCTCACCGGGGGCGGCCGCGAACCCGACGGTGGGCAGCGCCGCCGCGGCCGTCCGGCCACCCGACATCGAGTACCTCGCCCAGATCGCCAAGGCCGCCGACCGGCTCGGCTTCGAAGCGGTGCTCACCCCCACCGGCACCTGGTGCGAGGACGCCTGGCTCACCACGGCCTTCCTCGCCCACGAGACCGAGCACCTGAAGTTCCTGGTCGCCTTCCGCCCGGGGGTGATCTCGCCGACCCTGGCCGCCCAGATGGCCGCCACCTACCAGCGGGCCACCCGCGGCCGACTGCTGCTCAACGTGGTGACCGGCGGCGACGCGGCCGAGCAGGCCCGGTTCGGCGACCACCTGGACCACGACGGCCGCTACGCCCGCACCGACGAGTTCCTCAGCGTGGTGCGCGGGGCGTGGACCGGCACGCCGTTCGACTTCGAGGGCGCCCACTACCGGGTGACCGGCGCGCACGTACCGGTGCCGCCCGCTCCCGCGCCGCCGGTGTTCTTCGGCGGCTCCTCGGCCGCCGCCGGCCCGGTCGCCGCCAAGCACGCCGACGTCTACCTGACCTGGGGCGAACCGCCCGCCCAGGTCAAGGAGAAGGTCGACTGGATCCGGGGGCTCGCCGAGGCCGAGGGCCGCGAGATCCGCTTCGGCGTCCGGCTGCACACCATCTCCCGCGACTCCTCCCGGCACGCCTGGCAGGAGGCGCAGCGGCTGCTGGACGACCTCGACGACGACGCGGTCGCACTGGCCCAGCAGTTGCTCGGCCGCAGCGAATCGGTGGGCCAGCAACGGATGCTGGCACTCCACCGGGGATCGCGCGCAGACCTCGAGATCCACCCCAACCTCTGGGCGGGCGTCGGCCTGGTCCGCGGTGGGGCCGGCACGGCGCTGGTCGGCAGCCACGAGGAGGTGGCCGACCGGATCGAGGAGTACCACGCCCTGGGCATCGACCACTTCGTCCTCTCCGGCTACCCGCACCTGGAGGAGGCGTACTGGTTCGGCGAAGGGGTGCGCCCTGTGCTCCAGGCCCGTGGCCTGGTCGGCCCGCCGCCCGGCGCCGCCGCGACGGCCGGTACCCCGCTGCTCTCCGGCGCCGGCCGCTGACGACCCACCACCGAAAGTCCGCTCACCCGACCGCCCTCCACCAGTAAGGACCACCATGCGAAAGACGACCTGGGCCGCCCGCAGGGCACTGGCCGTGGCTGCGACCGCGGCGTTCGTCGGCGTGCTGCCGGCGCCCGGCGCCACGGCGGCGACGCCGGACAGCGCGCCACTGCCCCCGCTGAACGTCCTGACCGACAAGGCGGGGACCGGCAGCGGTGACCTCTTCATCGCGCCGAACTCCGCCACCGGCCGGTACGCCAGTGGCGTGGAGATCCTCAGTCCCGACGGCAGGAAGGTCGTCTGGTCGCACGCGGTACCGGCCGGGCAGCAGGCGGCCGACTTCCGCAAGCAGACCTACCGGGGCAAGCCGGTGCTGACCTGGTGGCAGGGCACCAACCTCGGCGGCCTGGCCAGCGGCGTCGACTACATCTACGACGAGCACTACCGGAAGATCGCCGAAGTGCGGGCCGGCAACGGCTACTCGGCCGACGGCCACGAGTTCGTGATCACGCCGCGCAACACCGCGCTGATCCTCGCCTACGCCGAGGCCACCGCCGACCTCACCTCCATCGGCGGCTCCGCCCACCAGAAGGTGATCAACGGGATCGTGCAGGAGATCGACATCCGCACCGGCAAGGTCCTGTTCGAGTGGAACAGCGCCGACCACGTGCCCTACGGGCAGAGCGAGCAGCCGCTGCCGTCCTCGCCGGACACGCCCTGGGACTGGTTCCACATCAACGCCGTCAAGCCGGACGGCGAGGGCGAACTCCTCGTCGATGCCCGCAACACCTGGACGACGTACCAGGTGTCCCGGCACACCGGCCGGATCCTCTGGCAACTCGGCGGCAAGGCGGGCTCGTTCGAGCTGACCGCCGCGCCGGGCCAGGTGCTGGACGGCGCCGCGAGGATCTTCGCCTGGCAGCACGACCCGGAGCCGCTCGGGAACGGCCTGTACACGTTCTTCGACAACGAGGCCGCGGGTAGGGCGAACACCGGGTCCGACCCCGTTTCCGAGCTTCCGTACAGCCGGGTGGTCACCGTGCGCCTGGACACCAGGACGCACCGGGCGACCCTGGTGAGCTCCGCCGACCAGCCGGCGAAGCTCAGCGCCTCGTCGCAGGGCAACGCCCAGACGCTGCGCAACGGGAACCTCCTCGTCGGGTGGGGCTCGCTGCCCGGCGTCTCCGAGTTCGGCCGGAAGGGCGAGCTGCTGTACGACGCCACGCTTCCCGCGGGGGTGAACAGCTACCGGGCCTACCGGTTCGACTGGAAGTGACCGACGCGCACGAGCGCCCGGGAGACGCCTTCGTCTCCCGGGCGCGGCCGTACCCCGCTGCGCGCGCCCGGCGCACCGCTCCACGGCTGGAGGCCACTCCTCGACCGCCGGCGAGGACCAGCGTCCGCTCGGGGTGGCGAGCGTCAGGCGAGCACCTTCGCCTTGGCGCGCTGGTACTCGTCCTCGGTGACGTCTCCCCTGTTCCTGAGGTCCGCGAGGCGGGCCAGTTCGTCGACGTGACTGGAGGGCGCCGCGGTCTCGGAGGCCGTCTGCCGGAGATAGGCGCGGAGCTCCTGCTCCGCCTCGGCGGTCCGCTGCGCTTCGCGCCGTCCCATGTCGTTGCCCCGCGCGATGAGGTACACGAAGACGCCGAGGAAGGGCAGGACGAGCAGGAACACCGACCAGCCGGCCTTGCCCCAGCCGCTCACGCTGTCGTCGTGGAAGAGGTCCCCGAAGACGCGGAAGAGCAGGAAGAACCACATGATCCACAGGAAGATCCACATGGTGGTGAAGAAGATGTCGAGCAGTGGGTAGTCCACCGCGGGCCTCCTGACATCGACGGCGCGCCCCGCAGGGCCGCCGCGGGCCCGCGGTGTGCCGAGCCGGGACGCCCCGAGCCGCCGCCCGGGCCCCGGAGGCACCGGGCGGGAAGCCGTGACGTGCTCCGGTTCCAGATACGCACCGCCGGCCCGCCCCGGCCTCACCCCGGCCGGGTGATCCGGCCCCGGGGCGGGCGTCGACCGGCAGGGTTATCCTGCGGCTGATGGGCGGAGCGGAGCACGAGCGGCAACAGCGACCCGGCGTCGTGGGACGACTGCTGGCGACGGTCCGAGCGGATCCCGCCCACCTGCCCGAACGCCTCGCGGCCTTCGTGGTCGACTACCTGGGCCCCCAGGCGGCGGAACAGGCCGCGGCGCCGCGCCGGAGCGGGCCGGCGGGGACGGCCGGGCCGGATCCCGCCGAGCGGATCATCGAGCGGGGGGTGCGCCGCACGGTGGTCGAGGGATCCTTCCTCGGGGGCCCGTTCATCCTCCTGCTCCCGGTCGCGTTCGTCGCGGCGCTGCTCGCCCAGCTGCGCATGGTGCTGGAGCTCGCGGCGCTGGCCGGCCGCGATCCCTGCGGCGACGACGCGGCGGCCCAGATCCTGGTGGTGCAGGGGGTCCACCCGACGGTCGAGCAGGCGCAGGAGGCCCTGCGGAGGGCGGCGCGGGCCGGAACCGGTGCCGGGGAGAAGGCCTCCTGGGCGGCCGTCGTCCGCCGCCAGGCGTACCTGATCGGGCTGGTGACCCCCGAGGACCCCGCCCGCACCAGCCTCCGCAAATGGCTCGGCTGGATCGGCCTGGGAGTGCTGGTGCTCATCGGAACCGTCGTCCCGTTCGTGTGGGTGCCGGCGTGCGGCGTCATGTACCGCCGCGCCACCGGAGAGCTCGGCGAGCGTGCGCTGCGCCAATTCGGCTTGGCCCTGCCGGAGGCCGCGCGGACCGGAAGGACCCGGTCGGTCCTGCGTCCGGGGATGCTCCTCGTGGTGCTGCGGACCGTGCTGGCGTGCCTGGCGACCGTGGGCGCTGTGCTGCTGGTGCTGGTCACCGGTGCCCGCGTCGCCCACAACGCGTGGCTCACGATGTTCCTGGTGATGATCGGCGCGAGTGCCGTGGTCGTCGGGTGGCGCCATCTCCGGGCCCGCCGGCGCCGGCGTCGGCGCGGCTGAGGCGGGCCCGGGCGGACGGGCGGCCGAAGCAGGACGTGCGCGGCCGGAGCAGGACGGGCGCGGTCAGAGCAGGTGCAGGGCGCGCGCCCGCCGCACGGCCCTGTTGCGCCCGGTGACGGCGAGTTTCCGGTTGATGCTCTTGAGGTGCGTCTTGACGGTGTTCACCGACAGGAACAACTCGGCGGCGATCTCGTCCGTGGAGAGCATCTGCGCGGCCAGTCTGAGGACGTCCAGCTCGCGGTCGCTGAGCGGTTCGACCGGGTCGGTCACCGCGGCGGCCTCCTCGGACGCCTTGGCCGCAGCGCCGGGCAGGAGGTCGGGCGGCAGCCAGCCGTGGGACTCCACCAGCTCGGGCCGGGCGTGCAGCAGGCGCCGCAGCCACGGACCGGCTTCCCGGAAGGGCCGACGCAGCCGCTCCGGCCGGGCGACCGCGAGGGCGCGGGCGAGCAGGCGTTGGGCCGCGGCCTCGTCCCCCAGGGCCAGCGCCGCCTGGGACCGGGTCAGCAGGACCCGCACGGTGATCGCGGGTCCGTGGCCGTCGTGCTCGGGGATCGCCGCCAGGATCCGCAGTGCCCCTCGGCTCTCCCCCGCGGCGAGGTGGGCCCGGGCGGCGGCGACGGCGGGTTCCGGGCCGTCCGCGCCACTGCGCTCCAGCGCCTCCAGCGCGGCGGCCGGGTCGCCCTCGGCGAGGTGTCCGGCGGCCGCGGCCACGGCGACGCCCTCCCGTACCCAGGGTGGTGGCGGTCCGGCGACGGGGGTACCGTCCTCCAGGCCGCCGAGGAGGTCGAGCGCCGCGCGACTACGGCCGTCGGCCAGCAGCATCCTCGCCCGGACGATCGTGATCCCCGCCGCGACGGTGGGATCGTGGTCGGCCGCGGCCGACTCGGCGACCCGGTCCAGTGCCGCCCGCGCCGCGGGCAGGTCGTCGCGGTCGACGGCGAGCGCGGCCAGCACGAGCTGGTCGGCCCCCGTGCGGGAGTCCGGTGCCAGGCCGCCCAGTTCGGCCTCGGCCCCGGCCCTGCGCAGGTGGATCTCGGCCTGCCCCGGCTGACCCCGGAGCAGGTCGATCAGGGCGAGCCGAGCGAACGACTCGTGGCGCGGACAGGCCGTGGCGGCACCGTCGGCCTCCGCCGTGGCGGCGGCCGACAGGGCCGTTCCGGCGGCGTCGAGGCTGCCCTTCCAGAGCAGTGCGGAACCGAGGTCGGTCAGGCGGAGCGCGGGAAGTTCGGGGTGTTCCCGCCGGAGTCCCTGCGGGACCTCCTCCTCCAGGCGCGCCGCCCGTTCGGCGGCGGCCCGTGCCATGTCGGCCGAGCCGAGCAGCCGGCCGGCCAGCACCCGGAGGTGGGCCGCATTGAGCAGGGCCGCCGGAACGGCGTCGGCGCCGCGCTCGGAGAGCAGCGTCTCGGCGTGCCGGAGGTGCTCGAGCCCGCCGTCCACCTGGTGGTGGGCGAGGTCGCGGGCCGCCCGGATCAGTTCCGGGGCCGGCCCCCGGGCATCGGGTGGCATGTCGGCGAACAGGCGGTCGAGCCGCTCCGCGTCGCGACCGGCGAACAGCCGTCCGATGGCGAGCCGGTCGACGACCTCGGTCGCGGCGAAGTCCCAGTCGCCGGCTGCGGCGGCGTGCACCAGGCCGTCGGTCAGGTGCCCGGCCGCGGTCAGCCAGCGGGCCGCCCTGCGGTGGAGCGCCCGTTCCAGCCCCGGGCTGCACGCCGACAGGTGGTCACGGAGGATCTCGGCGAACAGCGGGTGGCAGCGGTACCAGGAGCGGCCGACGGGTTCGACGAAGGTGTCGGCGCGGGCGAGGGCCGTGAGGATCCGAGATCCGTCCGAGCGGCCGGTCAGGGCGTCGGCGAGGCCCGGGTGGATCCGGTCCAGGACGCTCGTGCGCAGGAGGAGGTCCTGCGTCTCGGCGGGCTGGTCGCCGAGCACCTCGGCGAGCAGGAAGTCCGCGACGGTGCTGCGGCAGGCTTCGAACTCCTTCAGGTACACCTCGGGGTCGGCGGCCCGCTGGGCGGCCAGGGCGGACAGTCGCAGCCCGGCGGCCCACCCGCCGGTCCGCTCGGTCAGCGCCCGGGCGGTGTCGTCCGAGAGGGCCAGGCCGTGCCGGCGCAGCAGTACGGCGGTCTCCTGCGGCCGGAAGGCCAGGTCGGCGGCCCGGACCTCGGTGGCACTGCCGGAGGCACGGTAGCGGTGGAGCGGCAGGGACGGCTCGTTGCGGCTGATCAGGACCAGCCGAAGACCCGGGCCGGCGTGGCTGAGCAGGAAGTGGAGCCCGGTGGCCACTTCCGCGGACGACACCTGCTCGAGCTCGTCGAGGACGACGACTACGGGATCCTCGCGGCGGCTCAGGTGGGCGGCCAGCCCGGCCAGCAGCGAGTGGTCGATCCCGTCGGCCCGGGCGGGGGTTCCGATGTCGTCCGGCAGGACGACGCCCTGGTGCCGCACGGCTTCCAGCAGGTAGGCCCAGAAGACCCCCGGTGCGTTGTCCTCCCGCTCGACGGTGAGCCAGACCGCCGGGCCCCGCAGCCGCGTCGTCGCCAGCCAGTCGGAGACCAGCAGGGTCTTGCCGGCTCCGGCCGGGGCGGTCACCAGCAGGAGGGGCGTCCGGAGACCGTCGCGCAGGCGCTCGACCAGGCGCGGTCTGTGCACGAACGTCCCCGGGACCGGCGGGACGGCGAAGCGGGCCGCGAGGACGGGGTCGCCGCCGGGTATCCGGGTCGGCCGGGCGGTGCCGGGTCGAGGCGCGTCCGCGGGGTGGGTGGGCGAGCCGATGGTCATGGTGCTCACCTCGGAGTACGGCGCACGGTGGCGCGGAGCACTGACAATCCCCATCCTGGGTGACACCGCTCGGCCTGGCAAAGGGGCCACCGGCCCCCCGTCGGGGGCCGCCCGCCCCTGCGGTCGCGGTGCGACGGGCCTCAGTCCCCGCCCGCCGGGGCCGGCTCCGGCGTCGCCAGGAGCCGGGCCAGCCGCCCCTGGCTCGCCACGACGTACCCGATCGCGATGCCGAGGGTGACGGCCGTGAAGACCACGATGAGCCAGCTGAGCAGGGTGAAGACCAGGCCGAGCGGGCCGAACTGCGTCACGCTGCGGTTCAGCGAGCGGGGTACGTAGAGCCGCGACACCCAGGCGAGCGCCGTCAGCGCGGCTCCGGTCAGCAGCGCGCCCGGCAGCAGGGGCAGCCAGGGGACCCGGCCGCCGAGCAGCAGGTGCTGGGTCCACCACCAGAGCAGGGTGGCCGTGATCAGGTAGAGCACGACCCCGAGGCCGGAGCCCGCCCCGAACCCGGACCGCACCTGGCCCTGGAGGATCAGGGCGGTCAGCCACACCAGGAGCCAGGCGAGCCATCGCCACGCCGCCAGGCGCCCGGCGAGGTGGGGCAGGTGCCAGCTCCGCTCGCACAGCCGCTGGAGGATGCGGCTGCAGCTCGTGGCCGAGAGCAGGGTCACCAGGATCCCGATGCCGCCGAAGGCGTCGATGGTGGAGCCCTGACCGCTGGGGCGCAGCGCCGCCCGGATCTCGTCGAGCGAGGCACCCTGGAGCCCCAGGACGGTCCGCAGGGATTCGGAGACGCTGTTGCGCACCTCCTGGGGCATGAAGGCGGCCAGTACGAACAGCACCGGGATGGCGGTCAGGAAGGCCTGGGCCGCGAGGCGCGTGGCCATGTCCAGGACGTGGACGTGGAGCAGCTGCGAGGCGAGCCGGCGCAGGAACGGGGCCTCGCGCAGGGTGGCCGTGCGTTCCCTCAGCCAGGCGCTCCTGGCGCGGAACCATTCGGCCCGGCCGGGCTCGTCACGCTGTGCCGCCACCGCGCGCTCCCTCCGGTCGTGCCCGCATCCGGTCCGCCCCGGCTCGTCCTCGACCCGAGCGCTGGGCATTCCGTCCAAGGGTGGGCGACGGGAGGGCGCGCGGCACGTCGGACGGTCCGCCGTTCGGCGCAGCGCCTCCGCTATCCTCCCCGCGCCTGGCCGGTGCACGGCGGTTCGCAGGGCGAGCCGTCGAGCTCGTCCGGCGTCGTGCTCCTCAGCGGGATCGCGGCGCCTGGCCGCGCGCGGTGGCGGCCCCGTCGTGCGGCAGGAACATCGCCGCGCAGAGTCCGATCACGCCGCAGAGGCCGAGGGCGGCCATCGCCGCCGCGTAGCTGTTGCGGGTGAGTTCGGAGACCAGGATGGTTCCGGCGATCGCGGTTCCCAGGGAGGAGCCCAGGTTGGAGACGCTGCGGGACAGGCCGGAGATCTCGCCCTGGCGGCTGTCGGGGAAGGCGGACTGCACGATGTTGACGGAGGGCGTGAGCATCAGGCCGATGCCCAGCCCGATCAGCAGCAGGCCGGGGGTGAAGGCCCAGATGTCGTCGACGGCGCGGACCAGGAGCAGCAGCACGACGATGCCGACGGTGGTGACCGCGAAACCGGTGAGGATCAGGGTGCGCTGGGAGCGGCGCTTGGCGAGGCGCTCGGCGGCGAGCGAGGTGGCGAGCAGGCCGAGAGTGGCGGAGGTGAAGACGCCACCGGTGGCGATGGCGCTGTAGCCGCGGACGACCTGGAGGTAGGCGCCGACGGTGAACGAGACGCCCATCAGCACGAGCCACTGGGCGTTCTGGGTGACCAGCCCCAGGTTGGAGGTGCGGTTGTGGAACAGGCCGGGGGCCAGCAGCGGTTCGCGTCCGGCGCGTTCGACGCGGCGGATCCAGCGGAAGAAGCCGGCCAGCACCGCGGCGCCGGCGAGCAGGAGCGCGATCATCAGCCAGGTGTTGTTGTCGGCGGCGAGGATGCCGGTGACCAGCAGGATCAGCCCGGCCGCGGACAGCACGGCGCCGACGGTGTCGAACGCCCGGGTGGGATCGGCGGGAAGGGGGTCCTCCAGTTTGCGGGTGAAGAACAGGATCAGAACGATGACCACGACCTGGAAGCCGAAGTTGGCACGCCAGTCGATGGCCGTGGTGAGCAGGCCGCCGAGCAGCGGTCCGGCCGCGGCGCCGACGCCGCCGAGGGCCATGATGGTGCCGAAGGCGCGGGCCCGGGCGGCCGTACCGGTGAAGAGCAGGGTCGTGAGGATGTAGACGGGCGGGATCAGCAGGGCGGTACCGACGCCCTCCAGGACGGAGTTCCCAAGGATGAGGACGCCGAGTCCGGGGGCGGCCGCACTGAGCAGGGCGCCCACGCCGTAGACGGCGAGGCCCGCCATCAGACAGCGCTTGCGGCCCCAGCGGTCGGTGAGCTTGCCCCCGGGGATCATCAACGCGGCCATCACCAGCAGGAAGACGGTGATGGCGACCTGGATGCCCTGGACGCTGGTGTCCAGGTCCCGGCTCATGTCGTTGATCATCACGTTCATGCTGGAGCCGGCGAAGCTGCAGATGAACTGGGCCAGCGCCAGCGGGATCAGCACCTTGCGTCCGGCCGCGGTGGGGGTGGGGACGGCGGTGGAGGTCATCGCGCGCGCCCCTCAGGACGTCCCTCGGCGGTCGAGTTCCTCGTCCAGGGCCATGGCCGCGTCGATGAGGGCGAGGTGGGTGAACGCCTGGGGGAAGTTGCCGAGTTGCTCGCCGGAGGGGCCGATCTCCTCGGCGAACAGCCCGACGTGGTTGGCGTACGTGAGCATCTTGTCGAAGGCGTACCGGGCCTGGTGGACCCGGCCGGCCCGGGCCAGGGCCTCGACGTAGAGGAAGGTGCAGAGGTTGAAGGTGCCCTCGGAGCCGCTCAACCCGTCGGGTGAGGCGGCCGGGTCGTAGCGGTAGACCAGGCTGTCCTGGACCAGTTCCCGGTCCATCGCGTCGAGGGTGGTCAGCCAGGACGGATCGGTGGGAGAGAGGAAGCCGACCTTGGGCATGAGCAGCAGCGAGGCGTCCAGGACGTCGGTGCCGTAGTGCTGGGTGAAGGCCTCGCGCTCGCGGCTCCAGCCGCGTTGCACGATCTGGCGCAGGATGTCGTCGCGCTCCGAGCTCCAGCGGTCCAGGTCCGCGGGGCGGGCGAACCGGCGGGCGAACCGGACGGCGCGGTCGAAGGCCACCCAGCACATCAGACGGCTGTAGGTGAAGTCCTGCCGTCCGCCACGGGTCTCCCAGATGCCCTCGTCCGGGCGGTCCCACTGCTCGGTCAGCCAGTCCACGAGTCCGCGGAACGCCGCCCAGCCGCGCAGGGCCCCCATGTCGTCCTCGTCGGCGGCGAACGCGTAGGCCGCTTCACCGTAGATGTCGAGCTGGAGCTGGTCGGCGGCGGCGTTGCCGGCGCGCACCGGGGAGGAGCGGCGGTAGCCCTCCCAGTGGGTGAGGGACTCCTCGGTCAGGTGGGGGTCGCCGTCGACGCGGTACATGATCTGGAGGCGCTCTCCGGCGCCGTCGGCGGCCTCCATGCGGTCCCGCACCCACCGTCGGAAGGCGCGCGCCTCGTCGCGGAAGCCGAGGCGGATGAGTGTGTGGACGGAGAGCGAGGCGTCCCGGATCCAGGTGTAGCGGTAGTCCCAGTTCCGCTCCCCGCCGACCTGCTCCGGCAGCCCCATCGTGGCGGCGGCGATCAGCGCACCGGTCGGGTGGTAGCTGAGCAGTTTCAGCGTGATCGCCGACCGGTCCACCATCTGGCGCCAACGTCCCTGGTACCCGGAGGACCTGAGCCACCCGTACCAGAACTCCCGGCAGGCGTCGAAGGCGGCGACGGTCTCCACGTCACTGGGCGGGGCGGCCGGCACGGAGCCCGGCGGCTGGGTGCTGAGGAGGACGGTGGCCATCTCCCCCGCGCCCAGGGTGAACCTCGCGGTCACGTCGGAGTCGTCGGCGCGGAGCACGACGGGGGCGGTGACCTGTACGGACAGTTCCTGGTCCGGGCCGCGGAGCACCGCGCTGCGTTCGTCCGTCAGGGTGAGCTGGTGGGGCGCCCGGCCGTAGTCGAAGCGCGGTCGGCACTCCAGCAGGAAGGGCACCCTGCCGCGGACCACCCGGGCCGTGCGGGTGATCCGGTGCCGGTCGCTCGGGGACTCGGACGTGTCGGGCTCCATGAAGTCGACGACCTCCGCCACGCCCTCCGGCGCGAGGAAGCGGGTCACCAGGATGGCCGTGTCGGCGAGGTAGAGCTGCTTCACCTGGACGTCGGGCACCGCTTCCCGGTCGACGGCCAGACCGCACCGGCCGCCCTTCTCGTGGTCCAGCAGGGCGGCGAAGAGGCTCGGGGAGTCGAAGCGGGGGGTGCACCACCAGTCGATGTCGCCACTGGTGGCCACCAGCGCGGCGGTCTGGAGGTCACCGATGACCCCGTGCTCGGCGATCGGGGGGTAGGGGTTCACGGTGAACTCCTCGGTGGACGACGGGGAAACAGCCCTTGCCGTGCTGACGTTACGAGCGGCGGCCGGAACGCGGGTCACCCGGCGGGGGTGAGCCGCGCGGACGCGCCGGAACCCGGGTCGCGGGCGATGATGGCCCAAACGGTCCCAGCGGTCGGCCTCGCGGCGATGACGGGAGCAGGCGCCATGACAACGTCTCGCGGGCGTACCGACGCCCCGCGCGAACCGGCTCCGGACGGAACCGGGAACCGGACCGACTACGCCGGCGCGGTGTACGGTTCGATGCTCGCCGCCTCGGTGATCGCGGCCTCCGACCTGCACGAGCCGCACCCCCGGCTGTCGCTCATCCTGCTGCTGGTGATCACCGGGCTCGTCTTCTGGGCCGCCCACGTCTACGCGCAGGTGGCCGGCGAGCGCGAGGCCGGCCGGCCGGTCACCCGGAGGCAGGTGCGCGAGGTCGGCCGGCACGAGTGGCCGCTCGTCGAGGCGTCGGCGCTGCCCGCCCTGGCGGTGCTGGTCAGTCCGTGGCTGGGGGCGGGCGAGAACGCCTGGCTCGCCCTCGCTGTCGCCGTCGCGCAGCAGGTGGTCTGGGCGACGCTGGGGGCCCGCCGGGCCGGCGCCTCGTCCGGCCAGATCGCCGCCGAGGGCGCGGTCAACCTGCTCCTGGGCCTGGTCATCGTCGCGGCCAAGGTCGCCGTCGGGCACTGAGGCACCCGCCGCGGTGCTGCCGCGGCCCTGCCGACGGCGCTCAGCCGGCCAGCAGCCGCTGCTTCTGCGTGGCGAACTCCTCCTCGGTGAGGACGCCCTGGTCCCGCAGCTGCGCCAACTGCTGCAGCTGGGAGATCTTCGCGTCCATGTCCGCCGCGGCGGGTGCGGCAGGGGCCGGCGGCGGGGGCGGGGGCGGTGCGTACTCGGCCGCCGCGTCCTGTTGCGCCCAACGGCCCGCCTGGCGACGGGACACCCGGTTGGACACGGCGGTCGCCGTCCCGGCGACGACGGCGGTGCGCGCGATGCCGCGCAGCAGTCCAGGCATGACTCCCACTCCTCTCGGCGACGTCACCTGGCGTCGGACGGGCCCGAACCGGAGCCGTCCGCCGCACCGGCCGGGCCGCCTTCCGCGGCGTCCAGCTCGTCCAGGGAGCGCAGCAGCTCCGGCAGCGGCACCCGGCCGCTGGCGACCACCCGCGCGCCGCCGCGGCGCAGCGCCGTGGCGAACGGGGCGGCCCAGGTGTTCTCGTAGATGAGCACACCGGCCGAGTTGCCGGGCTCGACGACTGCGGCGGCCTCGCTCAGGTCCCCGGCGTCGAGCAGGCCCGACCCGGCACCCTCGAAGACGGCGAGGTCCAGGCGGCCGTCGCCGTCGAAGTCGGCGATCTCCATGCCCGAGACGGTGCCGTCGGTGTCCTTGCGCACGAACGCGAAGTCCAGGATGCGGATCACACCCCGGTCCACCAGGTCGATCAGCAGCGGAAGCCCTTCCCCGGTCATCCGGTTGCCGGGGAACTCGACCACCAGGTAGTCGATGGGCCCGGTCTCGGCGAGGTCGTCCTCGACCATGGTGGTGCTCCTTCCGGGTGACGTCCGGCGTGAAGTCCGGTGAAGTCCGGTGAGTCGTCAGGGCCTCACGCGCCGGCCCCTGCGGGCCGTCGCTGCTTTCGACCGTAGGGACCGCCGGGTGGGCGCGGATCACCTGCCCGGGGTGAGACGGCGGCCGGGGCCGGGCCGCGCACCGGTCGGACGGGCGTGACCGGCCGGCCGCTGCTCCCGCGCCTCCGGACGGCCCAGCCCGGCGCGCCGGACCAGGGCGGCTGCGGCGTGAATGGTGTCAGCGGCGTCGCAGCCGCTTCAGCGAGAGCCGGCGCCAGGAGGGCAGTTGAACGGGCCGAGCGAACCCCAGCCGTCCGGGCCGGCGCCGGGCGGCCCGGCCGACGAGGGCGCCCCCGCGCAGCCCCGGCACGCCTCCCGGGTGGGCCGGATCGTCAGGAGCACCGCCTCGGCCGTGCTGATCACGTTGACCTGCATCCTGGTGCCGGTCTCGCTGCTCACCGTCTGGGTGCACGACATCGCGCTCGACACCGACCGCTACGTCTCCACGGTCGCGCCGTTGGCGACGAACCCGGCGATCCAGGACGCAGCGGTCCGCCGGATCACGCAGGCGGTGGACGTCAAGGTGGACGGCCCGGACGTCGCCTCCGACCTGGCGTCCTGGCTGCAGTCGCAGGGCCTGCCACCCCGGGCCGCGTCCGCCGTCAGGTCCCTGGGCCCCAGGATCGACGACGCCGTGAACCAGGTGGTCACCAGGGCGGCGACCGGGGTCGTGCAGAGCGACGCCTTCGGGACCGTCTGGACGCAGGCGAACCGCGGCGCCCACACCGCGGTGGTGCGCGCGCTGACCGGCAGCGGCCGCGGCGCCGTCGGCATCAGCGACGGCACGGTCACCCTCGACGTGGGCCAGGCCGTCGACCAGCTGAAGGGGCAACTGGTGGCCGCGGGGCTGACGCCGGCCGAGAAGATCCCGGACGTGGACAAGCAGATGGTGCTGTTCCAGTCCGACAAGCTGGCCAAAATCCGTGGTGGCGCGCACGCGCTGGACGTGCTGGGCAACTGGGTGCCGGTGATCACCGTGCTGCTCGGCCTGGTCGGCGTCCTGCTGGCGCGCCGACGGCGCCGTGCGCTGGTGTCGACGGCGCTGGGAGCGGCCGGAGCGGCCCTGCTGGTGGCGATCGCCCTGGTGATCGCCCGGCACTACTACCTGGACCACCTGCCGCCCGCGGTGCAGTCCCCGGCCGCCGCGGCCGCGGTCTTCGACACACTGCTGAGGTTCCTGCGGGTCAGCCTGCGCACCGCCGTCGTCCTCGGCGTGGTGGTCGCGCTCGGCGCCTACCTGTCCGGGGCGGGACGACTGCCGCGCGCGGTGCGCGGCGGGGCCGACCGGGCCGCGGACTCGGCCGCCCGCTGGGGCGGCGCGCACGGCGTGCACACCGGGCGGGTCGGCGCCTGGACCGACGCCCACCGCCGCGGGCTCGCCCTCGCGGCGCTGCTGATCGCGGCCCTGGTGTTCGCCCTCTGGAACCACCCGACCGTGCTGACCGTGCTCCTGCTCGTCCTGGTGCTGCTCGCGGTCCTCGCCGTGCTGGCACTGATCGCCGCCTCCGGGCGGGTGGTCGCCTCCGGACCGGGCGGCGCCGCACCGGGTGATGCCCTGGAGCCGGGCGACGCCGGGCATCCGCCCCCGCAGGACTGACCGGGCTCCGCGGGGCCCGCACCGCCCCCCGGCCGCTGCCCACGACAGGACACGGATCCGGTCCTACCGTGAACGTAGGACTTCTGTTCGACCCCCCGCCTTTCACGATCCGCCGGGCGGGACGCCACTGAAGGAGTCACGGCCATGACGAGCAGCGTCAGCGGAAGCGGCAGTGTCAGCGGAAGCGGCGGCAGCCAGGTCGCCCCGCCCCGGCAGCACGGCTACACCAGCGGATGGACCATCTTCGCCGGAGTCATGCTGATCACCGGCGGTCTCATGGCGGTCTTCGAGGGGATCTCCGCCATCGCCAAGGACGACCTGGTCGTCGTCACCCGCAACTACGTGTACTCGATGAACACCGCGGGGTGGGGCTGGATCCACCTCATCCTCGGCGTCCTGATCGTGGTGGCGGGCGTCGCCGTCTTCAGCGGCATCCTGTGGGCCCGGATCTTCGGTGTCGCCATCGCCGGCCTCGGAATGATCGCCAACTTCCTGTGGCTGCCCTACTACCCGGGGTGGGCCATCGTCCTGATCGCGATCGACGCACTGGTCATCTGGGGGCTGTGCCACGGCGGCCTCGAGCGGGCGGCCGAGTGACCGAGTGACCGCCGGAATCCGCCGCCTCGGCGCGACACGGCCCGGCCCCGGACGTCGTCC